>CAISVC010000262.1 GCA_903888815.1 uncultured Fibrobacterota bacterium | reverse complement strand
TTATCACGCCACCCATCGGTCATGAATCCCTGGGCCGGCGCCCGACGCAAAAGCAGCGACATTCGGGCGGCCCAGTTGATTTCAATCCCCGCCGGACAGGGCATGCAATAACCGCACCCCCTGCAAAACAAACCGGCAAGTTCCATCCGGTCCTTGCGTATCAATTTCCACAAATCTTCATCCAGAACGGGCGGATCATGTTCGAGCGCGAGGAATTCGTCCAATTCATGCTCATACTGTATTCCCCAAATCGGCAGGACATTTTCAAATTGTCTCAGAAAGGCAAAGCTGGTCGCTGCGTTCGTGATAAGCCCGCCCGAAAGGGCCTTCATGGCAATGAGCCCGCAATCATGCTCCCGGCAAAGCGCCGCGAGCGCCAGATCGTCTGCCGAAGATAAGGAACTCAGCGGAAATTGGACCGTATCGTAGTGGCCCGACCGGGCGGCGTCAAGCGCATTGCTGAGCCGGTGGCACGATATACCGATGAACCTGGTCTGTCCTCTTTCCCGTGCTTCCAGCAGGCCGGCATAGGGGCTTTCGGGGTCCTGCACATCGGGCAGCAAAGGGGGGTTGTGCAGTTGCAATATGTCAACGTAGTCGCTCTTTAATTGTTCCAGACTTGAGGCCAGGCTCGTTAGAACTTCTTTCCTCGTCTTCGCCATAGCTTTTGTGGCAATCACAATTTTGCTTCGCACGGGCGACAGCGCTTTGCCGATCTTCTCCTCGCTGTCCGAGTAATAGCGCGCGGTGTCAAAGAAGTCCATCCCGCTTTCATATGCCCTGTGCAGCAGCCGGACCGCTTCGTCCATTGAGGTCCGTTGGATCGGCAAGGCGCCGAAGCCGCTCCTGCTTACAAAAAGGTTGGTCCTGCCTAAGCGCATTTTTTCCATAGGAACCCCGAGGGATTTAAAATAAATAACGAAGTCGATGCGCTTTGCAGCAAAAAAAATGAATAGAGGCGCCCTCATGTATTATATAATATTTTACATAATGTTTTTCAGGCGTGTCCGGTTAACCTTAAGATAACAGGGTTGTCTCTCAAAGGAGTATCGTATGAAATGGTATCATTATATCGCATGCTTTTTTGCCGGCGTTTTTCTGGCCAATACGGTCCCGCATTTTGTGCATGGCATTTCCGGTGACAGTTTCCCGAGTCCCTTTGCAAACCCGCCGGGCAGAGGGCTTTCGTCTCCACTGGTCAATGTGCTGTGGGGGCTTGGAAACCTGGTCGCGGGCTATGTGCTGTGCCGTGTGGGAAAGGTATTCAAGGCGAATATCTGGGGCCTGCTCGTATTTTTTGCCGGCATCGCGTACATCAGCATCACGCTTGCTCACGCGTTTGCCTCGAAAGCACATTAAAAAAACTCCTTGCATGCCATAGAAATAAATCGGCAACGTACTATACCGGAGGGATCGGTCATGAAGATTATGGTCATTAACGGAAGTCCGCGAAAAGCCTGGAATACCGCCACTTTATTGAATAAGGCGCTGGAAGGCGCAGCTTCGCAAGGAGCGGAAACGGAACTCATCCAGCTTTATGATCTTAATTATAAAGGTTGTACAAGTTGTTTCTCCTGTAAACTGAAGGGTGGTAAAAGTTATGGCAAGTGCGCCGTTAACGATGACGTAACACCCATTCTGGGCCGAATTAAAGAAGCCGGCGCAATAATCCTGGGTTCACCCATCTACTTGGGAGTGGTGACCGGCGAGATGCGGTCTTTCCTGGAACGGCTCACCTTTCCCTACCTGGTGTATGATCGGGAACGTTCGTCTCTCTTTAAAAAGAAAATACCGGTCGGTTTCATTTATACCATGGGCGCGCCGGAGAGCCGGATCAAAAAAGCGGGATACGAACAGCAATTTAAATTGATGGAAATGATTATGAAGAGGATATTCGGAGCATCAGAGTCGCTGGTGGTTACCGATACCTATCAATTTGATGATTATTCCAAGTATGTGGTCACCGGAATGGATGTTGAAGCTAAAGCCAGGCGCCGAAAGGAAGTATTTCC
>CAISVC010000261.1 GCA_903888815.1 uncultured Fibrobacterota bacterium | reverse complement strand
GGAACAAAAAAATAAACAACCGATTTTATTGGAACAGCTGATAGGAGGTTTGATTTTTCGGAACCGGGCGGGCGTAAATTAAAAGTTCCTTTGCACACACTATATATTTCCGCCATTTCCCCGCCTCCGCCGGCTTCACCTCGAACACCTTCTGCAAAGAATATATCCTTTTCGGGATATGTTTGTCAAATTAAGAATACCGGACTTTACATTACGGCGGAATAGAGGCTATAGCACGTTGTTATACTTCATTCAGCAGGTGGCGATTTTTTTCACCATTGTATTCAACGTTTTTTCCTGTTGTTCGATTGATTCGACGAGCTTAAACTGATTTCTGGCTCTCACTATATTGTGCTCAGGATATTTAATTTTATAATAAACATCGCCGTTCAGATAATCGGTCAGGAACCGTATCCCCTGCTCAAAAGTAATAAGCTTCGCGCTGAAAATGAGTTGACCGATTTCTTCGCTATTCAGAAAATCTTTTGCCTCGGAAAGATATCCCGATGCCAGCGCCCGGAACATAGCTGTGTTAATCTCGACTTTTTTCAGGTCTTTCTCATCCTCTGCCGCTGTGCAGGAAGCGCTCCGCGCCATATCTCCGAAATCATAGAGCGAACTTCCCGGCATGACCGTATCCAGGTCAACGACACAGACTGCCTTATTGGTCGCGTCATCAATCATGATATTATTCAGCTTGGCGTCATTATGGGTGATCCGTTCCGGAATTGCCTTCTTGGCCATCAGGTCAACGAGCACCGGCGCAACTGCTTTCCGTGCAAACGCGAATTCGATTTCCCGAAGGCATGCACGGGCACGCTGAGCCGTATCGTTTTTTACCGCAGTTGCAAATGCGCTGAAACGCCTATCGGTATTATGAAAATCCGGAATCGTCTCATGCAGTCTTCGGCCGGGGAGATCAACCAGCGATTTCTGGAACCGTGCAAATGACGCGGCGGTCAGAAAAGCCTGTTCCGCCGATTGGACAATATCGCAGGTATGCGTGCGTTCGATAAATTGACAGACGCGCCAATAGTTCCCCTGTCTGTCCGTAAAAAAATATTCACCGTTCTTTGCCGGGGAAAACCGCAGATATTTTCTTTCGATATCTTCCTCGCCGCGCTCCTTCATCTTTTTCAATTGATACCGGGTAATGCGCAGGATGTTCTCCATCAACTTCTCCGGCTGCTTGAAGATATTGGTATTTATCCGCTGGAGAATATAGCGGCGAATGCCCGCGCGGGTTTGGAATTGAAGCCGGTAGGTATCATTGATATGCCCTGAGCCGAATAATTCCCCGGCGATAAATTCTCCCTCCAGGGCAAACTGCAGTGTGATGTTTTTTAAAACGGTCACCGGAAGTTCATTATGCATGGATATGACGGCCTTTCCTGCATGCGATAGATTACCGCTCTTGTGTAAAATAATTCCTTAGGAAAAGATTCTCCGGCATTAAGGTAAATGCAAGGGAATAATAGTGATTGATCCTCGCATCAATTTCCGGAGGGCAGCTTCCGACCGCTGAGAGGAATTCCCTGTACGTGCGTGCGGCATGTCCCATCATCAGATACTGATTCCCCTCATATAATCTTGCCAGCTGATTTTTAACCGTATCGCGGCACCCGTCCGGAATGTTTTTTATATAAGGATACGGATCCTCAGAATTTTTTCCGAGCAGCTCAATGAGCTTAATTTTGCTCATGATTGCCGATTGCATCAAATCCCCTGTTCGCTTATAAAATTCGACCACAGGATGGTTATCGGTATTAATCGACGTAATGTCTGCCGTCATATTTCTCAGTTTTTTTCCTCCCATGGAAAACATGGCAATGAACTCCTCGGGTGTTCGAAAACCACCGTCTTCAAGGCGCAGTATATCGCGGATGATTCCCGGTCTGTTCAGCTTTTCGGCGATCATTCGATAATCCGGATCAACTGCGGCATCCGACCCGATCAGATATGCCAATCCTGTCGATAGTTCGGTCTGCGGCGGATGCCATAATGAGACATGCTGATAAACCGCGATGAAGGTCTTCATGATTATTAAAAATTCTTCCGGCTGATACATATGCAGCGGTATCCACAGACACTGGAGACCGCCTTTTTTAAGTTTTTTTTTACAATCCTCAAAGAACTCCCTTGTAAAAAGACCCGCACTTCCCTGGTTTGCCTGGGGCAGGCTCGGACTCGAGTAGATCACATCGTAGCTTTTGTCGGTCATCTTTATAAAATTTTTGCCGTCCTGAATGATCAGATTGAGCTTTGTATTCGAAAACGCGTTATTATTCGCATCGGAAAAATATCTTTTCGCCGGTCCGATTATTCCGCTGTTTATCTCTACGGCATCCAGTCGCGTCACTTCATCATAGAGCAGCATCGAACCGCTGGTCACTCCGCATCCGGACCCGATCACCAGCATGTCCCGGAGGCCATTCGAAAGCAATGAAACCAAATGGGCCGGGAAAATATGGGAGAAAAGATTCGGCCCCGCAGCAGCCGCGACGATAACGCCATCATTGAGCATTTCTTTCCCGGAGCGATTGCTCTCTTTAACCAGTATCGCTCCGTCGGCATGCTCTTTAAAAAAAATGATTTTCTCGTCGTTACCGGGAGATGGCGACTGCATTGCAGACAAGAAAAAATGGGAATAATTGAAATCGGTTGCGTGCAGCGCTGCTAAAACAAGGCCGGCGATCACAGCAGCCGTCACCCATCTGACAATACCCGTCTCGCTGGCGATAAATAAAACGGCCAGCGAGGTAATGAAATAAAAACAGGCTGATAAAGCTATCGTCGGCAGGAGACCAATGGCAGGGATCAGAACAAAACCGGCCACAAGCGAGCCCAGAATACCGCCCACCGTATTGGCAGAGTAGATGGTACCAACGCTTCTTCCGATATTGCCGGTCACGTGAAGACAGAGTACCGCAAACAATGGAAACGCGATCCCCATTAAAACCGCTGGTATGAAAATCATTGCCGCGGCTAATACTATTTGCATCAAGGCTTGCGCACCCAGGAATTTGACAAAAAATAAAGTTACGCCAGATATAAAAGGCATATTGACGAAAGAATTAAGGCCATCCCTGAAATAGATCGGATGCTGGATGACAGCAATCGATGCAATAATCGAAACGCCAAGCAGGAACTGAACTCCATATAATACCCGGCTGTGTTTTTTTATCCGGTGAATAATCATCGAAATCAAATAACTTCCAACCCCGATCCCGGCCAGCAACACCGCAAGCATGGCAACAAACGCATAGGAATCCATCTGCAAAGACCAGACCATCTGAAAGGTCCTTGCCAGAGCTTTTGTCCAGGCTATTTCAAGCGCAAGAGCGGCAAAACCGGAAAGGGCGCAGGATGTTATCACTATTTTTTCAGGCAGGCTGATTCTCGTGCCGCCATTTGCAGTTATGAGACTATTTCTTTTATCAGGCAGGTTTTCAGCGTCTTTTTTAAACAGAATATATGCTGCAACAGCAACGATACTATTTACTATGGCCGCGATAATTCCTGTTTGAGCAATGCCGACAGCTTTAATAAGAATAAAACCTGCCGCAAAACACCCGAAAACCGCCCCCACGGTATTTATTCCATATAGTTTTCCGGGAACCTCCTCTTTGCGGGAGTGGCCTTCGGCGATATATCTGCTTAATAGTGGGAGGGTCGCCCCCATAAACGTACAGGGCAGTACACAAAGTCCAAACGAGAGGCAAAACCGGATAATCGTCAACAGTTCAAACGATGGATGAAAACTCTGATAGATCAAAGCATACATGGTTGACATTGCTGTTATTGCCAAAGGCATCAGGAACCCGCAGATCCCGATGAAGAGTTCCATAAAAGCGTAAAGACGAAGGACGTCATTCCGTTGCGAAAGGTATTTCCCTGCAAAAAAACTTCCTATCGCCAGGCCGGCCATAAACGCGGTAAGTACCGTACTCGAGGCAAAAAGCGTATTGCCGAAAACCAACCCGAACATTCGCACCCAGATTACCTGATACATCAGCCCGCAAACGCCGGAACCGAAAAAAAGAAGGAAGATCACTGGCACGGACAAGGATTTTTTCACAAGCAAAGAGGTATTCATAGTATGGAATATATCGAAAGCTAAAAAAACAATGAGCATCGTATTAAAACGACGCTCATTGCAGCAATCAAAACAATGCCCGCAATTACTTATGCAAATCAACCGTAGCGGTCATTGCCATAACCGGAGGAAAGTTAAGGAATCCCAATCCCTGGCCCCATCCAGTCAGATTAAAGGCGGCATCCATCGTGAATCTGCCCACCTTATAGCCGAACCCCAGTGAGGGAAGAATGCCTTCAAACTTATCCTGCCACTTTGTTGTCAACTCACCGGAGATTTCAGTAACTTGCCCGTCCGGAGTAATTATTTTCGCGTCGTTATTGGGGTTAAACGCCCTCTTTAAACTGTACCGTAACGATCCCCGTGCAATGAATTTATTGCACCACGGTTTGTTGACAGCAATCGGCTTTTCCATGCACACGATAATATCATTATAAAAATCGGTTCCTATCGTATCCGGTACCAGTTTTTCCGGATGGAGAAGCCTTTTTATAAGACATTGACCCTGATATTCAAATCCAAGGAGAAAATCATTGAAAAGTTTCGGGGTATACGAAATAAAGTAAGAATAGTAATCATTATCATATCGGGTCGGGAATACAATGGTCGTATCGGTTGATGCGGTAAGTACATTGTCCACCATAGTACTCGTTTTAATTGCTTGTTGAAACCTGAACGTTTCATTCCTGTAGCCGAAACAGGCGATTGCCCAACCCGCGTCTCCGAAATCATAATCAAAACAGCTTCCGAAAGCCATCAAGGAGTGCTTTCCGTTCATCTGCCCGAGCTGTTCGCTCAGGTTTATGGTTGTTGAACCGGCAGCCGTTGATCTGTTCGTATCGTAATTGGTATGCGCAATGGAGGGAATACCGTATTTAAACCACGGGTTCCATGCCAGGCTGCCAAACGCGATTCTTGCGCTCAACTGACCGCCGACATTAATCATCTTGGCTTTTTGAATTGTAGAACCGCTGATAGTAACATTGGAAGCCGTGTCGGTCCAGGGATCCTGCGTTATTTTTTTCGTTCTATCTATTTCTTCAAAAAAAGCATCCACCCCGATTCTATGTTCGCCGATTTTCAGGCCAAAATGGTATTGCGGCAGATTCGGAAATTTCGCCTGCTGGAAAGGCGGACTTGCCACTAGGTTGCCCCTGTCAAAAAATTCGCGGCTGAACAGGACGCTCCCTTGTGTAACACGGTCAAAGGTATTGGCGGTCAAACCAACTGCCATGTTGCTGCCCAGCGATTTAGTAAGAATAATAGGACCCGGCTGGTTAGCTGCATAATCATACGTACCCTGAATCTGATCAGGGTAAGCAAGGGCCTGCCACCCCTGATTTGCGACGAGCAGAATGTCTCCGAGAAACCAGGGCTGCCCCAAAGCATAGAACCTCGCCGTTGATTGTGCATATACCAAAGCGACCATACCGACAAGACAAAACGCCACCACCATCTTTTTAAGCATGCCGTTACTCCTTTTTTTTATGGTAAGATATATTTGGGTCGAGTTTTCCTTACCCCGGTCATCACCGACAACGATGTTCAGCCGTTATCAAAAAAAGTCCCTGTCTGTCTGGTACAGGCAGGGACCATTATCAATCGCTCTATAAACTATTTCTGCAGCGCGATCTTCTTGGAAACCGTCCTGCCCGCGAATTCAAGCGTCAAAATATAGTTCCCGCTGACGGCGCCCGGAATGTCCCACTGACCGGAAAGTCCATTAACAACGTTCAGCATTTTCCGTGCGATACATTGACCCTGCAGATTGAAGATCGTTGCCTGCATCTGACAGGTAACCCGGTTGGCAAAAAAGACTTGCAGCTTTCCGGATTTTGAGGCGCAGAAAACACTGTTGAGCACCGTAGCACCGGTGACATCAGACTGGACCCCGACGAGAATAAAATCAACACCAAGGGCTGTCGAAGCTGCAGTGGAAACGGCGGCTGTTTTGACCCATGCGATTCCTTTGGTACCATCCCAGTACCACCCGGCACCGGCTGCGGCTTCCAGTAGCGCCTGCGAAGCGAACTCGGCCACCGGAGTGCTGCTGCTGCCAACCCATGCAGCAAGGGGTTTTGTCGAGTTCCCCTTGATTATCCCGGTATGGAACGTGGCAATAAAGGTCTTTGTTGCAAGTTTGCCGGTATAACTCCCGGTTGCCGCTCCAATCGTAAGCATGTGGCGGTTATTGCTTGCGAGTGATATCGCATCACTCGTCAGCAGCGTTCTTGCATAGCTGCCGCTCCGATGCTCCCTTGTCAACCCGTTGTCCTCGTACATGGAGAAAGTGGTGACCTGTGTACGATGCGGAAAAACGTCAATGGTCCATGGCCCGGTAACCGTGGTCGTTGAATTGACCAGTGTGTTGCCCGGGTTGTTAGGTTTCACCAGAATATTCCCGACGTAGTATTGCGCCGGCCACATCGGAATAATGGCGCCTTCGCGGACCCATACCGGGATTTTCGGCGGATAGGTGGCGTTATACCCGGCGGTCGGACTTGCAGGTGCTATTCCCACGTCACACGTGACGTTCTGTCCGCCATTCTGGATTGTCCCGTTGAAATACTCGATCCATCGCGTGGAAGAAGTACCGGGCAGCCACATGGTTATAGTTGCAGACGGGCCGCTGGCGGGATCTTCGTAGACCGGCCGTATTAAAAACCACGGCCCCAGCATGTATATCTGCTTGCAATTGCTGTTTGTAAAAGTCGTTTGATCTGTCGGGAATTCCAGAAGCGGGGGCCGTTGCGCTGCCACTCCGGTCAGGTAGGCATCGGCACACAACGTATAAATATAGGGTATAAGCCGGGTACGAAGCTTTAAAGAGGGCCTCAGAACCCCGTTGATATAGCTCGGCGCCCTGTGCCACGGCATTCGATGCAGCGGGCCCGACCATCCATCCATGATGTAAAGATACGGCATCCACATCTGCCACTGCCAGCAGCGTACGTAGCACGTCGCTGCGCTGGCATTAGCGTCCGCGTATCTGCTGTCATCGAAAATTGCGTCAAGGTCAACCGTTGTCCCGTTCATTGCCGACATTGCCGCGCCCTGAAGGGTCGGAATATGCCATCGCATCCAGAAATTGAGCCCTGCGTACTGGTCTCCGGTCCAGGCATGAGAAAAACGCTGAGACCCGGCCCAGCCGGCAGTCGTCCACTGGAACGAACGGGCAGAGTCTGAAGAGAGCGCTTCCAGTCCGTAAGGTCCGGTCTGGTTAAGAGCATTAAAACAGAATTTTCCGCCCCCACCGATCCATGAGCAGTCAAGCTTGAAACCGCGGACGCCCCAGTCGCGAACGCATTGGGTCCTGTTCGCGAGATTGTTGAATGCACTGCCGCACCAGGTGCCGGTCCAGTTATTCACGGCTTTCAGTGCGGGAACGCGCGCCTGCACATTGGCAAGCTGTGCATTATAGCTGTCGTTCGGCAGCCACCAGCTGAATGGGAGATCGTTGGACGCCCATTGTACCTGGCATTGCTCGGCCAGAGCTTCTGTGGGATAATATGCAGTCCTTTCACCCGTATACCACCCTGCAACGCCCAGATCAAGTCCCCATATGGGCGTCAGATAAGGACGGCCGGTAATGTCGGTATAACCTCGTAAGACCTTCTTCAGGTCCGGGCCGTAAAAGTAAAAGCAATCGAACCGGTTTTCGCCGTGACTTGTCGTAATTTGCGAGGCGTTCGAAAAGTTATACGTGCCATTATTGTCCCACGTATTGCGGAATGCGCCATACCCTGCGTACGAACAATAATACGGCGCCGGATTCGGACTGCCTGCCGAGTCATAATTCTGAATATAGCGGGCTTTTCCATCCGCAACGCCATCGAGACAGAATTGGCCGTTCATCGCTCCGCAACCGTAATAATGGTCGTTAGTCTGCTTTGTAATCGTCTGCACGGTTGAAGTCCCGAGATTGATCGGCGAGGCCTCCTGAAAGATTACCGTTGTATTTGTAGCGTCATACAACCCGAATGTGCAGGCCGACTTGAGAATGCGCAGCGCGCACTGACTTGTCTTGACAAGGTAGTAGGTCGTGCTGGTAGTCGAATCAATGGTCGGCTGAATCGGCGTTCCCTTAAAAATGACTATTTTAACCGAATCGCCAGCAGCCTCAGCATCGGAGAAGGTTCCGGTCGTGCTTGAGACCCAGATCCTGAAAATATCGTCCTTGTAAAAAACCACCCTGGCCTTAATGGTCGCCCCTAAGGAGAGGTTAATCCACCTGTTCGTCGCATCCCATGAAAATCCAGTGACAGCGCCAAGCGCTGCGGCACTCGAATCGCTTAAAATCCCGCCGCTTAAAACAATCGCTCCTGTAAAAACCCAGATTACCCGATTCACAGCCGTCATCCATCTCTTTCGATTGCTGTGCTCCATAATCCCTCCTTTAAAATTGTGTTTGTTAATACACGTGTTCCGCTATTCTCATGATAGAAGATACGTTGTTTAGATAAGCTTTCATTACCACCACCTATTATACAACACAATCGAAGAATTGAGTATACCTATCAAACTCCCTGGTAAAAAAGATAATTCATAAAACCATAAAATGCATGCCCTCTTCTGCCGAAAACATGGACTTTTATGCACAAATTGCACGAAAATCCGCTTATACCCTTTTCCTGGGATCCGACGAAGACAAACGCGCACTTGAAATGAAGCGTTGCCTTCCACCAAAGCGTGATTGTATTATTAAAGTAAAGCGTAAAACCGGCAATAGAAGAATTATTTCAGCGTATTAAAATGGACAATTATGCTTAAATCATCAGGGGTCGTCTTTTTATTTAACAAAGAGGTACAGGAGATATTCGACAGTTTTACCTCTTGTTTCAACATCCGTATCAACTACTTTTCGCCTGATGTGAAGGAACTGAAGGTCGGATTGCATAAAGGGGTATGTCTGTACTGCGAATTGATCCAGAAAAAACTGGGTATCAGGGAACTGTGCATAACATCAGACAACCATTGGTGCAAGGAAGCCGCTTATAAAAAACAAGTTGTGTATTATACCTGCCATGCAGGACTGCAGGAGGCTATCTATCCGGTTTTTTTCGAAAATACTTTGCTCGGGTTTATCGTCATCGGCCAGTTCAGAAACAAGGATATGCCGCTTCCGCATATTCTGCAGCTTGCCGGTAAAAAAAATATTCCGCAAGACGAGGTAATGAACACTTTTAAAAAAGTTCCCCTGTATTCGAGCAAAGAAATATCGAATATTCTCAACCTTTTCACCATTCTTGCCAAATATATCGTGACCCAGCACCTTATAGGACGCAAAGGGGACATGTCGATCGATACCATCACCCGCTATTTGAAGGAAAAAATAACAGAGCGTGTATCGCT
>CAISVC010000260.1 GCA_903888815.1 uncultured Fibrobacterota bacterium | reverse complement strand
TCCGAAATGATAATGTCAATCACCTGATAATTATTTAGCACCTTACCACCATTCAGGTTTTGATTCGCGGCTCATCAGGTCGCGCGCCGCGAGCCGGACGTTTTTGCCTTCAAACAGGGTACTGTATATTTCCTGCGTAATCGGCATGACGATATCATGCTTCTTCGCCAGCTCATAGACCGATTTCGTTGTCTCAACCCCTTCCGCCACCATGGTCATTCTGGAAAGCGCCTGTTCAAGCGTCAATCCTGATGCGATGAGTTCGCCTATTTTCCTGTTACGGCTGTGCCGGCTGATGCAGGTGGTGATCAGGTCGCCGATGCCCGCAAGACCGGAGAATGTCGAGGGGTCTGCGCCAAGTTTCTTTCCCAGCCGCATCATCTCCGCGATGCCGCGCGTGAGCAGCGCACCTTTGGTGTTGTCGCCGAAACCAAGGCCGTCGCACATGCCGGCGGCGATTGCAATAATGTTCTTCACGCTGCCGGACAGCTCCACGCCCCGCATATCCGGATTGGTGTAGATCCGAAAACTCTCTGTCGAAAAGGCTTCCTGTACCTTGACCGCAAGAGCACTGTTTTCTGAAGCCGAAACCACAGTGGTCGGAATATCGCGTGAGACCTCTTCGGCATGCGAGGGGCCGGAAAGCACAGCGATACGGTCAACCGTGAGTCCGGGAACCACTTCGAGCAGTATGTCGCTCATGAGCATAAGCGTATTGATTTCGATTCCCTTGGCGACGATGACAAAACCGGTGATCGTCCTGAGACGAGATTCAGGAAGTGCCGAAGCCAGCAATTTCATGGTGGACCGCATGGTTTGCGCGGGAACCGCGCAGACTACGATTTCAGCGCCGTTAGCCGCCTCGGCGATATCGCTCGTAATCAATACTTCTCGGGGTATCCGTATGCCAGGAAGTTTTGACGGGAGTTCGCGCCCGGCCGCAAGCCTGGCGGCATCGGCGGGGTTATATTCCCACATGGAAACGGTGTGGCCGCGTTTCCGCAACAGGACCGAAAGCGCGATCGCCCAGCTTCCGGCGCCGAGCAGCGCGATTCTCATGCAACCTCCCTGTTGCTTCCCTGCATCGGGATACCGTGGAATTTCGCTTTTTTCGTACCTCTGAATTCCAGCACCACCGGACACCCTGAAAAGTCATACGTATCGTAGATTTTGTTGGTCAAGTAACGGACATACATGGGTGCCACGCTTCCGGGGTTCGTGGTGAAAAAGCGGAAAAGCGGATAGGGGGCATCGATCTGGCGCGCGCCCAGAAACCGCACCGGGTCCCTGGGAATTGCCGGATGAGGATGCGCCCGTACCCAGGAAAATACGTTGTCCTCAAACTCTGCGGAAGGAACACGTACCACCATCCGTTCTTTTATTGCAAAGGAGGCATCGAGAACCGCCGTTACCCGCTGGCCGGTGAGTGCCGAGATTGCGACCATGGGCACGGGTCGCAGTTCGAGGTAATGGCGTTTGGTTTCGACGGTCAGTTTATCGAAGGTGGAGTGTCCCTTTTTTACCAGATCCCATTTATTCCAGACGCAGAGGATTCCCTTGCGCAGTTCAGACGCCCTGTTTACGATACGCATGTCCTGAACGCCTATCCCCTCATTCGTGTCGATTACCACGACACACACATCGCACCGCTCCATGGCTTTAATCGCCCTGAGGTTGAAATAATATTCGATGTCCTGCTTGACATGCGACTTCTTGCGCAGTCCTGCGGTATCGATAAGCAGAACGTGACGGTCCTTGTAGGACATTTCGGAATCGATGGCATCGCGCGTGGTACCCGGAACATTGTCGACGATCATGCGGTTTTTCTGCAGCAATTTGTTGACAAGCAGGGACTTGCCCGCGTTTGGCCGTCCGACTACCGCGATTTTGAGCTGCTGATCACGGGAATACGTATCGGTTGCCGCCTGAAAGCACTGCTCCTGCATATGGCGTACCACCGCATCCAGTACATCAGCCACGCCGTAGCCGTGCAGTGCCGAAACCGGCCAGGGTTCGCCGAGGCCGAGCTTGCGGTAGCTGTCGATTTCATACCGCAGCCGCGGCGATTCCGCTTTGTTGACGATTACAAAGACCTTCCCGGCGGCTTTTTTCCGGAGCAGCCGTGCTATGTGTTCGTCTTCCGCAGTGATTCCGCAGCCTGCTTCAACGACGAACAGCACAGCGGCCGCCTCTTCGACCGCTATATCGATCTGCGCGTTGATTGATTGATGCAATGCGTCCTTTCCGGGCGGCAGCATACCGCCGGTGTCGGCGAGGACGAAAGACCGCTTTTGCCATGAGCAGGGGCGGTAATTCCGGTCCCTGGTCACCCCCGGGACATCATCAACCACGGCCGTGCGTCTGCCCAGTATTCTGTTAAAAAGGCTCGACTTGCCCACATTGGGCCTGCCGACGATGGCGACGATGGGCGCCATGGAAAAAGAGGATATAGTCATGATAATGTATTACCACCCGTATTTAAAATACGCTGCGCAGGAACCTTCGCCCGATACCATGCAGGGGCCGACCGGATGGTCGGGTGTACATGTCTTGCCGAAAAGCCGGCAAGCGTCAGGTTGTATTCTTCCTTTGAGCACCTCGCCGCACGAACAGCCGTGCAGCATGGTTTCGTTATCGATCGATATGCCGAAGCGTTTTACCG
>CAISVC010000259.1 GCA_903888815.1 uncultured Fibrobacterota bacterium | reverse complement strand
TTTTTCATTGCTGTTTCTTCACCGCGCTTTTAGCTATGGACGGCAGCGTATAAAAGCAGTAATACCAGTAGGTGTTCCAGTATTTCCCCGTAATTTCCTTTTCCGCCGCATCGAAATTCCCGTTATATTTTTTTAATATGAGATTGAGCTGGATATAATCGTCAAAGGTTTTTTGGTTTATCCGGCCTGCCATCGCAGGGAGGTGAGGATAATCGACGGCTTTCAGCATCACCAATGCCTCTTCGTAAAGCCGCGGAATCGCAGGGTACCCGAATTTATCCAGATTTCCAGCAAGCGAAGCGATTTTGGGAAGATTCCCCTGCAGCAGGTAGGAAGCCATGCAGTATTCGAAGGTCATTCTGTTTACCGGGTTCTGCCGCACCGCCTCCTCAAGATCGAGGCACGGCTGGACATAGCTTTTACGGATAAAATCGGCTGCCGGCATGGAACGGCGCACTTCCCGCAGTTCTTCATCATATGATGAATCCGCCATCTCTTTCCGGAACTGCTGTGCCCACGCTTTGTGGAACGGCATTGTTTCAAGAATTGACAGGCAGGTAAGCGCTGCCGGAAACTCACCCTTCAGCGCGTGAATTTGACTGAGCCGTTTCAGCGACCGGGGAGTTTCGCCGCGCAGCGCCAGCGACTCATACCCCCATTGCTGGGCCTCATTGACAAGCCCCAGCTTGAAAAACAATTCGCATCTGTATATAAAAAAGAACACCTCCTGGTCGAAATCATCGGCATTCTGGCTGCCGAACAGAAAAAGTCCCCGTTCGCCATACTGCTGCGGGATCGAAAAAAGTTCGGTCGGGAGCAGACCCGCATGATACAGGGCCTCTACGACGGCATAGTTGGCCACCCTGTTGTAGAGCCAGGTTTTCGCAAACTCACTGAGGATATTGTCCCATTCGCCCCGCTGGCTCATACGGCAGAACCGCAGCGAGATGCTGTCGACGCGGCTGAACGAGAGGGTCACGGCTATTGCCAGCACTGCGGTGAGAAAAACACCCGAGATTATCGTAATGGTTTTTCTGCTGGATAACCGGGATGATTGCAGCGGTCTGAAGATGGTGCTTCCCGCTGAAAGTCTGGCATAGACGGGAATCAGAAAGAGAGCGGGGAAAAAAGCGTACAGGATAACGATCAAAGCATGCAGACGGTAGCCGATAACGCCGAAGGGGAGCAGGTGCAGATACGCTTCGCGCAGCGAAATCAGAAACAGGTATTCTCCGGCGAAAAAAGGTACGATCCCCGCAATGGCTCCATACGCAACACCTATGATCCACCGCCGTTTAATGACGATTTCATACAATATACAGAGGGCTGCAAAGAGCAGCAGAACTCCGGCCGCGATATAATAAAGGAAAATTGCGAGAAAGAAATATGCGCACAACCGGGCCAAGGCGGGACGGCCCTTCAGGTAACCGAAGAGCATAAACGTAAAAAGGGCCGCTGCAAACCCGATCGTTATTGACAAAGGGTGGTAGTAATTGCTCTGAAGCACGACACACAGAGCAGGGGGGAACAGGTGGGCCGTGCACCAACCATGCTCCGCATGCTTCGCATGGTTTCCGTCGATTAATCTGAAGATGTGAAGGGTGGCGAATGAAATCAGGAAAAACAGAATGGTTACAATGAGCGCGCCGGCCAGCGGGAAAACGAAAAACTGCGAGAGGAACGCTGAACCATAATCAATGATCCCGCCGGGGTAGGAGAGATAGTCCGAGAGGAACCCTGCAGTGCATTGAAAAACCGGTTCCTGCGCCACATAATACAGTGCGGGATCGATCCGCAGCCAGAGGTAAAAAAAACATCCCGCGCAGAAAACAATCGAAATAGCTAAGGGTAACGTTCTGCCTTTTTGCATGAGTTTTTACTTCAAGCGATCGGCTGGTATCGTTTGCGTAACTTTTGATTTTCTGAAATTGTTATACCTATATTATACCTAATGGAAGGACTGCACGGCGCTATTTTGCGGGCCGAACATGTTCCCTGTGCAGCCTATTTCGCAATCTACAGGCGGCCGAGAGAACGGGGTATTGATGTCCGATAAAAAAACAAATCAACAGCAGAATATCCCGGCTGTTATACTAATCTGCTTTTTTCTGTCCGGTCTGCTTGGTTTGACCTATGAAATAATCTGGATACGCAAGCTTGGATTGATTTTCGGCACCACCGTTGTTGCCATGACAACGGTTCTGGCTGCGTTTTTCGGCGGGTTGGCAGCAGGAAGCTATATATTCGGACGAATTTCCGATCGTCTGAAAAATCCGATACAAGCGTATGCGGTTTTAGAACTGCTGATCAGCATTTTCGCTTTTTTCTTTCCGGTAATACTTATTCTGGCCGGAAAGTTCTACTCCCTGTTTTATCCATATTTATCTGAAAATTTTATAGTCCTGAACGTCACGCGGTTTATTCTCTTCGCGGCGCTGCTGGTTTTACCGACGACAATGATGGGCGCGACGCTTCCTCTGGTAAGCCGTTTTTTTATCAGATCCCCGGAATATGCGGGCGGCAGGTTTGGAATTCTGTATGCGGTTAATACGTTCGGCGCAGTTGCGGGCGCGTTTTTCTGTGGATTTTATTGCATTCGCACGCTGGGCGTGGACACTTCCAATCATTTTGCCGCGATTCTTAACGCCGTTGTCGCTCTGACCGCTTATTGGCAGAGCAGACAGTTGATCTTGCCCGCGGAAACAGCCTCATTATCAGAACCGCCCCCAAAAGATGATGGCGGCAAAGTAAACGGAGCCAGAAAATCCCCGTTTTTTATTCCGGTCTGTTTTTTTCTGTCGGGATTCGCATCCATCGGATATGAAATTATCTGGACCCGCTATGTATCGCTGCCTTTATCGAACACCCGATACACCTATACCATCATACTCACGGTTTTTCTGCTGGGTACCGCCATAGGCAGCATTCTCTTTGCTTCTTTTTTTGATAAGGTTAAAAATAAAATCCGATTTTTCGGCTGCCTTGAAATTGGAATAGGTATTTCTGCCTTTCTGCTGGTGCCGCTGGTGTATCTGGCCGGTGCCAAAGTGCAGTATTCTCTTTTCGCATTTGAATTTCTCATATGTGCGGTACTGATGCTGATTCCCACAGTGCTCATGGGAGCAGCATTTCCGATTGTCATCAAAATCATGACTGCCAGCAGCGGCCGTATCGGATGTTCCACGGGCACCTGCTATGCGGTCAATACGCTTGGCTGCATATCCGGGGCGCTGGTAACTGGATTTTTACTGATCCCCTTTCTGGGAATCAGACTTTCCTTAAACGTCATCGTTGCAGTCAATCTCCTCGCAGGTTTTTACTGTTTGCTTAAAGATGCAATGAACGTCAATAAAAAATGGATATTCAATGCAATCATTGCCGTTGTTTCCATCGGCGCGGTACTTCTGATTCACGCTTCTATCCACGTCCGGATACCGGAAGATTTTTTAACAACGCTGAAAAATCCGGCTGAGAACATTACGCTCACCAGAGAGTGTCTGGAGAACACGGTCTGGGAAACGGTGAATCCTTCAAACCAGCAGCATTCATTATGGGTAAATCGCACGGTATTGGGACGAACCCTTGCAATGGAGCCTTACCGGGTACCCCCGCAGATTATCGCAGGCCATATTCCGATGCTGCTGCACCATGGTGACCTTAAAAAAGTCTTGGGCATATGTCTGGGGACAGGGCAGACCTTCGGCTCCATTCTGGCATATGATATTGACACTATGGATATCGTTGAATTATCGAAAACCATCATCGGTTTAGCCTGCACAGATTTTAAAGATGTCAATCGTGATCTCGGCAACAATGCGAGGGTGCATCTGATTGCAGAAGATGGACGCAACTTCGTCGCTCATACGAAAAATAACTATGATGTCATCACGTTGGAGCCGCCCCCGCCTGAGGAAGCCGGGATTGTTAATTTATACTCGGCAGAGTTTTATCAATTATGCGGAAAACGGCTTAATAAGAATGGAATACTTTCACAATGGCTGCCCATCCACAGCACGAGTCCGGACGATACAAAAAGGATTATAAAGACATTCGTTTCAGTATTCCCGAACTCGGTTTTATGGTACAATACCGCTGATTTGATCCTGCTTGGTTTTAACGGTGGAATAGCTATAGATGCTGAAAAAATGCAGGCTCTTTTATCGAATCCCGGGATTGCAAAAGATTTATCGGTTTCGTATATCGGGAGCAATCTGCCGGATATGCTTCCGGCGCCGGGCGCAGATTTTTCTGCGGATTCTGCGGGAAATACTAATCTTACCGGCATAAAAAACTTTCTGGCC
>CAISVC010000258.1 GCA_903888815.1 uncultured Fibrobacterota bacterium | reverse complement strand
CCGGCCGGGTCGAAGTCCTGCAGATCGTCGATACCCTCGCCTACGCCGATCTTTCTGACCGGCACCTTCAGCTCCTTTGCAAAAGCAAATGCGATTCCGCCTTTGGCGGTGCCGTCGAGCTTGGTGATCACGAGGCCGGTGAGGCCGAGCCGTTTGTGAAACGCCATGGCCTGGGCCAGCGCGTTCTGCCCGGTCGTGGCGTCGATCACGAGCAGGATCTCGTGCGGCGCCGAAGGGGTGTGCTTGCGGAGCACCCGCACGATTTTTTCCAGCTCGTTCATGAGATTTACCTTGGTGTGCAGACGGCCCGCGGTGTCGAGGATGAGCACGTCCATGCCCCGGTTTTCTGCCGCTTCCATGGCGTCGTAACCGACCGAGGCCGCGTCAGCGCCTTCGTGCTGCGCCACGAAGTCGGAGCCGGTGCGTTCCGCCCATATCCGCAGCTGCTCAATGGCGCCGGCCCTGAACGTGTCCGCCGCGCCGAGCATCACCTTTTTCCCCTGCTGCCGGAACGCGTGCGCGATCTTGCCGATGGTCGTGGTCTTCCCCACCCCGTTCACGCCCACGATTAGGATGACATGCGGCATTGCCGCCGCGTCGGGCGCCGCCTTCTCCATAGTCAAGTCGGCGACAAGCAGTTCCTTGAGCAGGCGGTACGCCTCTTTCGGCGTTTCGATGCCCTTACTCCTGATTTCCTGCTTAAGGCGTCCGATGATATCGGTGGAGCGGTCGAGGCCGATGTCCGCGGCCACGAGCGCCTCTTCGAGCGCGTCGTAAAATTTTTCATCAAAAGCGGCGGCGAGCCCCACGATCGACGCGATCTGTGTGCGGGTTTTTGCAAGGCCGTCTTTGAGGCGGGAGAAGAAATTCATGGACTAAAAAATACAATACACCGGACTTATCAACTTAAGGAGATTGAAATGTTTTTAAGCGGCAGTTTTTGATAACCGTGCCGCCGGCATCACCGGATGGTATCAGATAGAGACCGGCCGGGGACGCCGCTACCCCCCGGAGCGGCGGGATTTTCCGTCCTTTGCAATCAAAAACGGCGTCAGCCCGGGAAAGGGGGCAGGACGGCACGCCAGGTTCCCTGGCCTGCGGGCAACGGCGTACCTTTACGGAGGACAAGGTGTCGAAACGCGCCCAGTCGGCAAAAGCCGAGACCGGACTCGACGGGGGCCTGATGGCGGTGGGCCGGCTGTCCGGTGTCCAGTTATTGGTGTGCCAGGCGTTGATCATGCAATATGAGGGCCGCGCAGGAATACGCGCAGCGTTCCCCTGATAGTCCCACAAAACGATCTTTTTCCCGCTGTCCGGCGTCACCAGCCACCAGGTGACCCGCGACGGCGACCACGTAAAAGCGTACTCGTAATAGGCAGCGGCGGAATTATACCCGGCTATAGCCGGAACAGTAGCCGGCTGATTTTCCGGGCCGGTGAGAGGAACGGTGGCGCCCCCGAAGCTCTCGGCATAATAACAGTACTCAATGGCGCCGGTACTCAGGTTTATTTTCCGTGCAACACGCTTATGCTTTTCGTCTGAATCGCGGTAGTCGGTCCACATGGTCAGATAGACAGTCTGCGGCTCTGCGCCAAGCCATTCGAAATCGATCTCGCTGTTGTCCGGAAGGCCGTCGCCGTTCCGGTCGGTGCCGTCATTGAAATAAGTAAAGAGGCCGGTCACGATTCCCGCGTCGGGCTGGCCCGTACAATCAACGGTTTTGAGCCGCGCCGAATAAGTGCCGTACAGGTAGAGCGTCTTCGTCTCGACTTCCGGCCCGCGTCCGGCGCCCGGCGATGCATTTGCCGCAACCATCAGCTGCAGCGCCTTTCCGTCCACCGCACCGGTGCTCGCGACATTGGAAGTCGCCCTGCACTGCCCGGGCGACAGCAGGATGAACCATGTTGAAGTCGCCGCATTCCATTGCTCAAAAAAAGGGACGTTCTGAGCCCGCAGCGACGCAGGCGAGAACACTGCGGCAATGATAACCGCTGCGGCGCCCACCACAACTCTTCTGATTTTCATCATACAATATTCTCCCGCAGTTATAGAACGGCCTCGCTATTAACATAATATAATGCAAAATAATATCTTTTGTTAAAAATAATTTTTTAAATTATTTATGCCTGTGAGAGCAATTCAGAACCGTTATGGAATTCCGGGAGAGGTCAGAAAGCGGCTTTCGCCCTGCAATACTTGCCGCTTCCCATTGTCCCCTCGATGACAACGTCAAGCCATGAATTGTGCGGCGCCGAAAAGCCGGGGATCTCGACGCTCAGGTAATTCGAGGTGACGCCGCGAACCGGGCGCTCCTGCTCCACGATGACGCGGCGCGTTTCGCCCTGCTGGCTCTCGATGAATTTTTTCCTGCTCTTTTCAATGACCGCACGCAGCCGCTCGCTGCGCAAGCGTTTAAGCGATGCGGGAATTTTATGAGGCACCGACGCGGCCGCTGTTCCGGGCCTGGACGAAAACCTGAATATGTGCGCGTATGAAAAGCCTATGCGTCCGGCGCTGGCAAGCGTGGCCTCGAACATGGCGTCGGTCTCGCCCGGAAAGCCGACGATGAAGTCGGCGCCCAGCCCCGCATGGGGCCAGCGGCCGCGGAAGTCTGAGAGTTTTTCGACCAGCGCGTCAAGCGTTGTGTGCGTCCGATTCATGGCTTTGAGCACCTCGGCCGACAGGCTCTGCACACTTATGTGCAGATGATCGCAGAGTTTTTTTTCCTCCCCTGCCAGCAACAGCAGATTATCGGAAATTTCAGCCGGGTCAAGCGAGCTCAGGCGCAGCCGGAAATCCCCTTCGATCAGAAGCAGCCGTTCCACAAGCGTCAGCAGCCCGCCCTGAAACTGCCCGATATGAGTACCGGTCAGGACGATTTCCTTGTAGCCTGCGTCAATGGCCCTGCGGCATGCGTCGGCGACCTCCTCCGCAGGCGACGAACGGGAAGGCCCGCGCAGATGCGGCACGATACAGTATGCGCAGGCGCGGTCGCATCCTTCCTGAATTTTGAGATGCAACCGTGTCCGTCCGGCCTTTGCGGGCGCCTCCAATAATTGAGGGACACTGACGGGCACACGCCTGATTTCATCCAGAAAAATGCCTTCGCGCTTTTCGAAAAGAATGGCGGGGATCTCATGCTTGCGTGCATTCCCCACTGCCCAACGGACATTCTGGCAGCACATGAGTTCGCTGCCTTTCTGCTGAACCATGCAGCCGGTGACGAGAATTTTCACCCGCGGAGCCCGGCGGGCAAGCGAATGCAGCAGCTGGCGCACCTTTGCTTCGGTGTGTGAGGTCACGGAGCAGGTGTTGACAATAACGACATCAGCGGTTTCCGGATCGTCAATCAGGCTGCAGCCGGCATGTTTGAGTTCGGTCCGGAGTGTTTCATTCTCAGCCTGATTGGTGCGGCAGCCGATAGTGGCAAGTGCGATGTTCACGCATCACGCTCCCTATCGTAAAAACCGGCGCGACAGCTCGTCGAGCGAAATCCGTACCAGCGTGGGCCTGCCGTGGGGACAGGTATACGGGCTCTTTGCCGCAAAAAGGCTGTTCACCAGCGCATTCATTTCTTCCTGGGTAAGCCTCTGACCTGCTTTGATCGCGGCGCCGCAGGCGAAGGCTGCGGCGAAACGTTTTTCGGTCTCTTTCAGGGCATCACGCTCTTTTTCGTCAAGCAGATACCTGACCATGGACCGTACGGCCTCGTCTACATCAGCAGCTCGCATGAAAAAAGGAATTGCAGACACCGAAAGCGCGTTGCCGCCGAAATCGCTCATGTCAAAACCAAACGCGGTAAAGAATGCTTGTCCAGCGAGAACAACCGGTTTCTCGACCGCCGAGAGTTCGATCACCACCGGAAAAAGGAGCTGCTGCGATGCGGACCGCCCCCGTGCGATGTCCTCAAGCGCCTGCTCAAAAAGTATCCGCTCGTGCGCCGCGTGCGGGTCGATCAGTAGAATGCCGTTCTTGATGGGCGCGAGAATAAAGGTCTCGTGGATCTGATAGCAGGAAATGAGGTCCCAGGCAGCGTCAGGGCCCTGCTGG
>CAISVC010000257.1 GCA_903888815.1 uncultured Fibrobacterota bacterium | reverse complement strand
TTATGCGTCCAGTAATACCTGCTAACATGATTTTAGCCTTAGCTGTTGCTTATGTTTCGTCCTTTGCCGCAAGCGATACCGCTTTCCAGACCCCTGCCATGGGTTGGAACAGTTACGATTGCTATGGCACCATGGTACGAGAGCAGGAAGTTAAAGACAATGCGGCTTATATGGCAAACAAATTAAAAGCGCTCGGATGGAAATATATTGTCATAGATGCTTGCTGGTCAAAGCCGGATAACAGTCTGGGGACACCGGCATGGCAATCGCAGCATCCTTCTTGGATTGCAAATATGGACCAATATGGTCGTCTTATTCCCGACGCACTTCGATTTCCATCATCAAATGGCCAGAGTTTTAAACCTCTTGCGGACTCCGTTCACGCCAAAGGATTGAAATTCGGCATCCACCTTATGCGGGGCATACCGCGTCAGGCGGTATCCGACAATACCCTGATCCTGGGAACGACGTACCATGCAGCGGATATTGCCGATAAAAGCAGCACCTGCCCGTGGAGCACGGATATGTGGGGCATTGATATGACCAAGGCGGGAGCGCAGGCATATCTGAATTCCTGTTTGATAATGTATGCTTCCTGGGGTGTCGACTTTATAAAAGTAGATGATCTCATACGCATACAGCGCACCTCGGGCAATGAGTACCACGGACCTGAGCTTGTCGGATACCGGAAAGCCATTGACAGTTGCGGCAGGGTGATATTTCTGAGCACATCGCCCGGCCCGGCCTCTTATCCCAATCGCGACGAACTTGCAGCAAATGCCAATTCCTGGAGAATTACCGATGATTTATGGGATCAATGGAATAATGATACGACCTTGTCGTTAAAGCAGCATTTTACGGAATGGGAAAAATGGTTTCCCTATATCGGACCGGGTCATTGGCCCGATAATGATATGCTGCCGCTCGGGCGTCTGTCGAAAAGAGGCCCGGGATACGGGGCGGCCAACAGATATACACTATTTACAAGAGACGAACAATATACGCTCGTGACCATGACCGCCATAACCCGTTCACCCATGATGTTCGGCGGCAATTTACCGGAGAATAATGCTTTTACCGATTCATTGATCACCAACGCGGCGGTTATTTCGGTCAATCAGCACAGCGAAAACAACAGAGTAGTGTATTCCGGAAATTATCCGGTGTGGTGCGCCAATATACCCGGTTCCAATGATAAATACTGTGCGCTGTTTAATAAGACGGACGCAGCCGGAACAGTAAGCGTACGGTTGCATGATCTATGCCTGATCTCATCACAGGCCACGGTACAGAACCTCTGGACAGGCCAGAATATGGGCCAGATTACGGATAGCTTTTCAACGCCCATAAATGTGCATGGCGCGGGACTCTACCGAGTGACCCCTGTCGGGTCAACACCGGTCACCGACCCGACCAAAATGACGGGAACGCCCTTTGGGATAGGACCGGTCTTTACCGTTGGCAGCGAGCATACTAAGGCCCTCGACGGCGATGTCGCTACCTTTTATGATTACAACAGCCCGAATGAAGGTTTTACGGGCATAGATTTTGGTCCCGACAGTATCAGAAAAATCGCAACGATCAGGTATTATCCCAGAAACGGCTGGGAAAGCCGGATGAATGGCGGAAAATTCCAGGGATCAAATTCTTCCATGTTCAGCGGATACGTTGACCTGTACACAATACCGGGAACACCTGCATCGGGAAGCTGGACTTCAGTGACCCTGAATCTGACAAAGGCATACCGGCATGTACGATATTTAGGTCCGGATGGAAGTTATAGCAACATTGGAGAAATGGAATTCCATAGCAACGATCTCACCAATGTTCAAACACCGCTTGCCAAGGCCCCGTTACGCCGCGCCCTGCGATCTATCTTCAGGGTTGCAGGACGTCAATTTGTTGTTCCACAGGAGTTTTCCGGTTCGACAAAATCAATTACGGTTTATAACCTTTCCGGGAAATGCATTAAACAATCGTTAATTAAAAAGGAAATAGTGGATGTGCAAAAAGATTTAGGTTTACCCGAAGGCGTTTATATCATGCGACGGTAGAGGAGGACTGGAACTATGAAAACCATGCGAAAAACCCTGGTTCTTATAATTGGTTTGACGCCCTTTACGTTGAGCACGGCCGAGACGGTCGATTCCTATACCACGGAATCCGATGGAGTTCTTTGCCAGACATCGGGCGGCAAAAAGCTGAAGCTGCAGGTGTGTTCGGGGAACATAATCCGTGTCGTGTACACGTCACAGGCAACAATTCCGGCCCCACAGGGATTGGTCGTTTCCAAGACCTCCTTTACTCCGGGTACCTGGAATGCCACAGACAACGGGACCGCAATCGTTCTGACCACGCCGAAAGTCACGGCTACGGTAACCAAGTCAAATGCCGCCATATCATTTGCGAACTCTTCCGGGACCGCTATTTGTTCCGAAGTCGTAAATGGAAGGACCCTTACGGCGGTCACCAAGGGCGGCGTGGCTGGTTTTTCAGGGACGCTGGCATTCGATTCACCCACGGACGAGGGTGTCTACGGATTAGGAAATCTTTCATGCAAAAACCCTCTCTGGCCAAGCGGTTGGTGGGGGGCAAACTGTCCCGATAATGGTGTCGGTGTGCTGAATTACCGAAGTCTTACCGCCGATATGCGGCAATGCAACTGGTACGATGTTATACCATTTTTCATGACCACCCGCGGTTACGGCGTACTGATGAATTTTATGTGCCATGCGGTAAAAAATCCGCCGCTTAATTTTATCGCCGATTTCCTGTTAAATAAAAATTGGGACTATTACTTTATCTACGGTCCGCAATTCGATACCATTATTTCGGGCTATCGCGACCTGACCGGGTCGGCGCCGATGCTCAGCAAATGGGCCTACGGCTTCTGGCAATGCAAGAACCGGTATCAGAGCGCGACTGAACTCACGAACGCCGTTTCAGGTTTTCGTTCAAGAAACATTCCTCTTGACTGTATCGTGCAGGACTGGCAGTGGTGGCTGGGCACGACGAGCGGATGGGGTTCGTTTGTATGGAATTCGAATTATCCGAACCCCGGCAGTATGATAACGACGATTCATAATAATAACTGCCATTTCGCTGTTTCGCTTTGGGAAATTTTTTCGCCGGGATACGCGAATTATACCACCATGCAGCCATACCTGTTCAGTTGCAGCGCAAACGGCGGCACGTACTTCGATGTCTTTAACGCTACCGCGGCCCAGTTGTACTGGAATATGGTAGATACTTCTCTGTTCACTAGAGGCGTGGATGGCTGGTGGATGGACGCGACCGAGCCGGAATGCCCGCAATTGACGGGTTTTAATTGCGGGATGGGAATGGTCGACCTGGTTTCAAACGCTTATAGTCTTGTGTCGTGTAAAAGCATTTATGAGAAGCAGAGGGCGGTATCGAGCGCCAAGCGGGTAGTCAATCTCACCCGTTCGTTCTATGCGGGTCAGCAGCGCTTTGGAACGATCTACTGGAACGGCGATCTTCACGCCAACGACATCGACCAAATCAAGATGACGGTTATCGGCGGACTTAATTCCTGCATGGCCGGTAACCCTTACTGGTGCAGCGACATCGGGGGATTTAATCAGGATTGTAATCCGGGCACCGCTGCCTGCGAAGAAATATTCACGCGGTGGTTCGAGGTAGGGACATTTTTCCCCATTTTCCGCGTCCATGGTACGCGCAATACGGAAATTTACAATTATAATGCCACAACGCAGGCGGCCTGCATAGCGTTCGATCAATTGCGGTATCGCCTCATGCCGTACATTTACTCGCTTGCATGGAAAGTGACAAAAGAAAATTATACCATAACGCGCGCCCTGCCGTTCGACTTCCCCTCCGAAACGAACGTCAGGACCATCGGCGACCAGTTTATGTACGGGCCCGTGTTCCTGGTCAACCCGGTCCTGACCATGGGGGCGACGACCAGGTCGCTCTACCTCCCCCTGGGCAGATGGAATGATTTCTGGACCGGTGATACTCTGGGCGGCGGAAGGACCTTAACCGGCGTGGCGGCCCCTATCAGCAGGATCCCCGTGTACTGCCGGGGCGGCTCGATACTGCCCATGGGGCCCAATCTTCAATGGGCGACCCAGAAACAGGCTGATACCATCGAGTTGCGGGTATATCCGGGGGCCAACGGGAGTTTTACGCTGTACGAAGACGAAAGCGACAATTACAATTACGA
>CAISVC010000256.1 GCA_903888815.1 uncultured Fibrobacterota bacterium | reverse complement strand
TCTCGGCTGCTATCGAAAACTTGATCTGCAGGAAAAAGGGGAGCTCCTTTTTATCGGCGGCGGCTTTCGCCTCCGCCGCTATACGGTGATATTCCGCGGCGCAGGCGGTGCCCAGCCGTGCCAGCGGAGCATGAAGAAGCCTCTTGTCAAGCTGCTCCATTTCGGCAATCCGTTTCAGCTTTCCGTAATGTTCCCTGAATTTCCGGTTGCCGCCGGCCGCGTTACGGAGAAAATACAGCCGGTTGAAAACAATGGCCCACGTAGCGACGGAAAACAGCAGCAGGATGAGAAGAACGGTCTTCGCCATCCAGCCCGCATGCCCGATCATGGCAAAAAGAGGGATTTCCATTACGTGTTCCTTTCAGCCGTTGAAGCGTTATAAAAAAATTACTTTGTGCAGAAAACTATCGCACCATCTTCGACCATTCCGTGATACTTTGCAGAGCCCGTTCGCAGAGCAGTTCCCTGTTCGCTTTTTTCCGTATCCTTTTCGCATTGTCCGGTAGCGCCGGAAAAAGGCCGAAGTGAATATTCGAAGGGGTGAACGGAGTGTTCAGGGAACCCGTAACATGATGCAGCAACGACCCCAGGGCCGACTCGCGGGGAGGCGGGACGAATGCAGTTCCCGTGAGCCGCGCCAATGCGGAGAGCGCCGCGAGGTGGCCTGTGGCAACGCTTTCGGTATACCCTTCGCTGCCGCACAGCTGACCGGCAATAAAAATTTCCGGCACCGCACGCAGGGAAAGATCAGGCGCCAGGAGCCGGGGTGAATCAAGGTAGGTGTTGCGGTGAATGCTCCCGTAACGCAGGAACTCGGCCTTCTCAAGCCCCGGGATCAGCCGGAAGACGCGCCGCTGTTCGGGTATGGTGAGCCGCGTCTGGAACCCCACCAGGTTATACGCCGTCCCGGCTTCGTTTTCCCGCCGTAATTGACAGACAGCGAAAGGCCGGCGGCCGGTGCGGGGATTGATGAGCCCCATGGGTTTGAGCGGGCCGAATGCGAGCGCCCGGTATTCCCGTTCCGCCAGCACCTCAACCGGCAGACATGCTTCGAAGAACCGTTCGTTTTCAAAGGCGCGGGCGACGGTGCGGTCGGCTTCCCGGAGCGCTTCGTAAAAGGCGCGGTACTCGGCTTCGGTGAAAGGGCAGTTACAATAGTCGGCGCCCTCATGTCCGTATCGCGAGCCGAAAAACGCGATCTCCGGATTAACGGAATCGAACGACACAATCGGCGCTATCGCATCGTAAAAATGAAGCGCTGCGGCGGAACACTCATGCCCGAGCCATTCGACAAGTGCGTCCGAAACAAGGGGTCCTGCGGCGATGATACAAACCCCGTACGCTTCCGGCGGAACGGTGATTTCCCTGCGGATGAATTGAATTCCGGCCTGATCGGCAAGGAGCTCTGCCGCCAGGCGCGAGAACTTCAGGCGGTCGACCGCCAGGGCTGAACCGGCCGCCACCGACGACCTGCGGGCGGCGAGCAGCAAAGGGCTCTGCAGATACAGCAATTCGGCTTTGAGCACCCCGTGCGCCGTATGGGTATCCTGCGACTTGAACGAATTCGAACAGACGAGTTCCGCCGGAAGGTCGGTCGTATGGGCGGGCGTCATCCGCAGGGGACGCATTTCGAAAAGATGGACGGCGATACCCTTACTTGCAAGAACAAGCGCTGCTTCGGTGCCGGCAAGACCGGCCCCGACTATCGCAGCGGAAAGGCGCCGGCTCACGCGGGCATTTCTTGTCTGACCGCAGTTTCAGCCGGCGGCTGTTCCGACAGCGCGGCTTCAGTTTTGCAGGACGGGCAGCGCAGGAAAGCCCCTTTCCGCCTGCTTTCCTTGTAGACCATGACGGGATAGCCGCACGCGGCGCACGTGGCAGCAACCGGTTTGTCCCACGTGGCAAAGGTGCACTTCGGGTAGGCGCTGCAGCCGTAAAACGTCTTCCCGCGCCGGGTTTCCCGCTCGACAATCGAGCCGCCGCATCCGGGCCGCGGGCAGCTGACGCCGGTGGACAGCGATTTCGTGTTTTTACATTCAGGATAACGCGAGCAGCCCAGGAATTTTCTGCCGTTGACGGTGAGCACAACCATGGGCGCTCCGCAGGCATCGCATTTTTCGCCGTGCGGCGCAGCCTCCCGCGTGCCGAAGGTCTCCGTGTATTTGCACGACGGGAAACCCTGGCATGCGTAAAACTTCCCGTTGCGGCTCCATTTGATGACGATGCGGTTTTTCTTGCAGAGCGGGCAGGTGCGGTCGGTCACTTCCTGGTTCTGAGCGCGCAGCTCCTTGATATTCCGGCGTACGGTGTCGAGGCGGACCGAAAAGGGGCCGTAGAATTCCTTCAGAATCTTTACCCATTCTGCCTCGCCGTCTTCTATTTTGTCAAGATTCAACTCCATACCGGCGGTAAAACCAACGTCAAAAACATCCGGGAACTCCTTGACCAGCATGTTTTTGACGGTAAATCCCACCTCTGTCGGCAGAAAGCGCCGGTTCTCCATATTCACATATTTCCGCCGTTTGATCGTATCGATGATCTGGGCATAGGTGCTGGGCCTGCCGATGCCTTTGTCCTCGAGTTCGCGCACAAGCGACGCTTCGGAATACCGCGGCGGGGGCTGGGTGAAATGCTGCTTATCTTCAAGCGCTTTCAGCGCAACGGCACTTGCCACGGCTACGGAAGGCAGCCTTTCGTTCTGCCCTTCCCCGGCTTCACCGGCGTCCTCCGTGCTTTCATCATAAAGCGCAAGAAATCCCTGGAATTTCAGGATGCTCCCGGTGGCGCGGAATACATGCTCGTCCCCCGCGATATCAATGCGCGTCAGATCAAGCAGTGCGTTCTCCATTTGTGAAGCAAGAAAGCGCTTCCAGACAAGCTCGTAGAGACGCTGCTGGTCCCTGGACAGATACGGCTGTACCCGGTCGGGTGAGAAGGCGGCATCGACCTGAGAAGGCCTGATTGCTTCGTGGGCATCCTGTACGTTCTTGCTTTTCCCGTAAAAACGCGGCTCCGGCGGCATGAATTTTTTCCCGAACTGCTCTTCGATAAACTTGCGGGCGTCGGCAATCGCCTCCTGGGCCACGCGTGTGGAATCGGTACGCATGTAGGTAATGAGTCCGAGCGATCCGAGTTCGCCGAGTTCGAGTCCTTCGTACAGCTGCTGCGCGATCATCATGGTCCTGGCCGCGGAAAAGCCTAGTTTCCTCGCCGCCTCCTGCTGGAGCGTGCTGGTGATGAACGGCGGATACGGCTTCCGTTCCTTTTCGCTGCGTACGACATCGCTCACCGTAAAACGGACGTTCTGAAGACGCGCTGTTATCGCCTTTGCCGCGGCCTCGTCCGGAATCAGCGGATTGTCGATGTCGGACGACTTTTTCCCGTTTATCGCGATCAGCTTGGCGTCGAATACCGCACCGCCCTGTTCGAATTTTCCTTCAATCGACCAGTATTCCTTCTGTTTGAATGAACGAATGGCCTCCTCGCGCTCGCAGATAAGCCGCAAAGCCACCGACTGAACTCTGCCGGCGCTCAAACCCCTGAACACCGTGCGCCAGAGGATCGGCGAAACCTGGTACCCGACGATCCGGTCAAGAATCCGTCTGGCCTGCTGCGCGTTCACCTTGTTCATGTCGATATCACGGGGGTTCTCAAATGCGGCAAGCACCGCACGTTTGGTAATCTCATTGAACTGCACGCGTCTGATATTTGTATTAACCTGCTTGATCGCCTCTTTGACATGCCAGGCGATGGCTTCTCCCTCACGGTCAGGGTCTGGCGCGAGAAAGACGTCATCGGCCCGGGCAGCTTCTTCTTTGAGCGTGCGGACTACCCTGCGCTTCCCCTTGGAAACCGTGTATTTCGGTTTGAAATCCTTTTCGATGTCGATGCCGAGTTCTTTTTCCGGCAGATCGATGATATGCCCCATGGTCGCCCTGACCGAGTAGTCCTTACCCAGATATTTGGCAATTGTTTTGCACTTGGCCGGTGATTCTACCACTACGAGATGCTTCGCCATAGTTTCCTTTCATCTATATATTTACAGTCTCTCTCGTGTTACCGCTCTTTTTATCGCCCATATAAATCTCAGACAGATAGCCCGCAATTGCGGCATCGTATGCCGCCGTATGAGCGAAGGCCTTGACCGCCAGCCGTTTCCTCGTTGCAAGGGAAACTGCGCCCGTCCTCTCAATTTCGCCTGCCACCGCCGTGTAATCGAAAGGATCGACGATGACCGTGACAAAGCGGTGATTCTTTGCGGCGCTTCTCACCATGGCAGGACCGCCGATATCGATGTTCTCAACAGCCTCTTCTATGGAAACCCCCGGTCTGGCGACAGTCTGGACAAAAGGATAAAGATTCACCGCCACGAGGTCGATGGGCTTGATGCCGTTCTGCCGCATCTGTTCGCGGTGGAGATCGTTGTCACGGACGGCAAGAATGCCGCCGTGCACGCGGGGATGCAGCGTTTTCACCCTTCCGTCCATGATTTCCGGATGGCCGGTGTACGCGTCGACCGAAACGACCGGCACGCCGCGCTCCTTCAAGAGCTTCGCCGTCCCGCCGGTGGACACGATTTCGATCTTCCGATCCGACAGCTTCTTCGCGAACTCAACAACGCCCTTTTTATCCGAAACGCTGATCAGCGCGCGTTCTATCAATATTCCCTTCATGGCTTTTCCTGTAAAAAGTAAATTAACCCGGGCACCGCTTTTCCAAAGTGCCTTAAAATGATTTAATTGCAGACCGTGAAGCAAACTCCGCGGCGGGAAATTCCGGAATCGATTAAATTCTCTTTTGTTCTTGCTTGACTGATTGAAAAAGAGGCTCTCAATAGCAAACCGCTTCCCCACGATAATGGAAAAGCGGTTTACTGTTGGATAAGCGGACTATTGCATTTACGGCAGATAGATGATCCGGGACTGCTTCTGGCCGATGACCTTTCCCTTGCCGTCAAATCCGGTCAGACAAACGATATACGCCCCTGCCGCCAGCCGCGTGCGGCCTGATGCCGGGTTCCACTGCATCTCGTTCCTCCCCGGATGCAGCTCGCGGCCCGATTTCGCCGACCACAGCAGACGTCCGCGCTGGTCGACCACCTCGCACCGCACCGACGATATCCCGCTGTACGGTATCGTGTACCTGATCCGCAGCATGCCGCGGAACGGGTTCGGCATACAACGGCTCAGACCGAACTCAAGCTGCGTGAACTTCCGGCCCATACCATCGATATATCCCTGACTGCCCACCGCAAGCCACCGGTACTCCCGGCTGTGACCAGCCACCGTTACCGTCAATTGTCCCCTGCCGTCTGCCGCCTCAGCCATGCCCGTGCCAGGATTGATCACCGCAACCTTCATGCTTCCGGAAAGTCCGGTCATACGTTCCACCGTGTACCTGACTTCCTCCTTCGCTTCCTGTTCGTTTCCAAACACCAGCTCAAACGAACAGCCGCCATCCTCCGCTTCGCTCCGTATCAAACTCCCGTACTCCTGCCGACGGCTCCTGTCATAGATCCCGACACTCACCATGCTCCAGCTCGGCGGCATGGGACAACTCTTTATGCCGCCACACCCCTCTACATACCCGCAGTATACCGGGCTCAACGCTCCGTCTGACGCATACGGCACCACCGCCACGCTCCACCCCTTCTCAACTATTTGCCGCTTGCCAAGAACCTGCGAATAAACCACCGGCGTAGGAGGTATCTTGAGCGTTACCGGGTGATTCAGCGAATTGTACACCGAATAGGCGTTCTCCTGCCCGACGGTCAGCTCGTAGGTCGAGTCGTTCAGCCCGGGCGTTGGAGGCAGATAAACCCCGTTCGTAAAATACCGCTGCTTCGCATCGCCCGTATTGACCCGCCACTTATAAAACGCAAGACCGTTCTTCTCCGCCACTGGAAGATTCGTTTTCAAAAGTATGTCCCCCACCCGGATGTTGAACCGGAACGGAAGGCAGATATCGGTCCACCCTGCCGCAGGGAGAACGATCGTGTCCGGCGCGTTTACCGGCACCGTATGGCCTCTCCCAAGATCCAGCGGCCCGGCCAATGATATCCGCGTCTTCAGCCACAGCACACGGCCGGGCTCAAACCTGAAATTAGCACTGTCCGCGGTCGAATATTCCCGCCACCCGTTCTGCATATACCGGTACAGCCGCACTTTGGTGTCGTCATATTTCCACGTGCCGTCATCCCCTTTAAACTCGTCCAGCGCCTGCACCACCCCGGGACTGTCCAGCACTGCCGTGGCTCCCAGCGGCGTCCACTTCTCAAAACCTATGGCCACTGGATCAGACTGCGGACGTATCACATTGCGCGATACATCGACCGTGTCGCTGAAATGACCGTCGTACAGCACAAACAGCGCGCGAACCCCAACGTCCTTTATCGGGTAATAACTTGTAACAACCCAGTTGGTCGCGTTGATTACCGCCGGATCCACCACGCTCAGCAGTAAATCCATCGAATCACTCGCCCTCCCCACCAACAGCGTCGCACGGACATTCGCCATATTATCCGAAACTTGTACCCGCATGGTGTATGCCCTCGCCTCCTGCACCGGAACACCTATATCAGCCGGCGATACCACGGTCAGCCGCGGATGCACCGTATCTACCATCAAAATAAACGGATATATGCAGTTCGACGCCGTATCATACACCGAAACGACATGCCCCGCGGTATCCGGCCTCTGCGTCGCCGTATTCGCAAACCACCTGCTGTTCACTGCATCGTAATGATACATCCGGATGTCGTTCGCCGTATAGCCGGCTGGTATCAGGCTCGGATCATACCGCAGTCCCACATACAACGGCAGCGGCAGCGCCGCGTGCTGCTCAAAATAAAAACCAATGCTCACCGCAACGCATCTGCTTGACGCCACCGGCAGCGCAGGCGGCTGCATCAGGTGAAGCGTGCTCTGAACAGAAAGCAAATTCCCTTTCACCTTCCGCAGCACCACATTCCGCCCAAGACCGTACACCGTATCGCTCGTCGTGAAATAAACAACCGACTGCTGGCTCGGAAGCGGAATACGAAAACGCCTGATCTTTGAACCGTCCAGTCTCAACGGCCACTTTCCATTCGTGGTCCTCAGCCAGATGCCGAAATAGTAGGTCGTGTCGAACTCAATCTTCGGCGGGGTAATGTCAAGATCATATTCCATTTCCAGCCCGCCCATGCTGACAGCGCCGGGAATTGAAACGGTCTGCGAGGGAGTCGGGTGCGTTGTGTCCGCGGCGGCACTGTCGGTTCTCCACACGACACCTGCCGTAAGCAAGAGGTCGGTCGTATCAACATGCCAGAAAAACTTTGCCTTGTTTGCCGCCGCGTCGAAGCTGATCGAATCGATGAACAGCGTGTTCGCTATCGCCTGCTCTATCGATGGCAGCGTCTTCTGCGAGGTGCTGGAATTCGCGGTCACGACCGACCATAATCCCTGGCTCTTCACCTGCGCGCCGAAATAGTACATCTGGTCATCGATCAATCCGGTAACCGTCACCGGACTGGAAGGCGACGTGGTCCTGTTCCCTATGGTGATCGACGAAAACGAGTCGGAGGGAATATCCCACCGCCCGAGCGGTACCTGCTTCTGGCCATACCAGATGCGGATGCTGTCAATTGCCGAATTATAGGGTACGGTGACGGCGTCCACCATGATAGAGTCCGGAAGAACAGGCCAGTAGAGCCCGATCTGCGTCTGCGTCACACTGCCGACTATCAATTGTATCCTGTTCTCCGGCGGCGGCAGCCCGACCGTGTCGGAAGCCCGCACCACAGGACTGATCCTGAAATACGTTCCGTTGAGCCACACCTGCCAGTCCACCACCTTCTGCTCCCCGGCAAAACGCGAATCCTTAAAGGTAAGAACAAAAACAAAGGGTATCGGAGAAAAGGAACTTATCGGAAACACGGTGTCCTTGCGCGCGCCGCCGGCCACCGAATAGCCGATGTGGAGCGCGTTCAATGAGTCGATAGGAGTCCAGTCGAAAATCTGCCTCAGGTTCGACACCGTAACGATCACCGAGCTGTCGGCCATTTCATTCAGAAATGACAGCGCCAGAGGATTTACCAGCGGTGTTGTATCACACATGTAAATGGACACGCCGGAATTCAACGTCCCGTCAAAAGGCGGCAGCGAATCCGACGCAGTCGTCTTTTTCCAGTGCACCGAACCCAGAAAATTGTAACTGTAGCAGTCGGCAGTCGAATACCGGCGCATGGTCAGCACCGTATTGAAATGCCCGTTGGTCTGCCGCGCACGAAGATCACTCAGCAGAAAGGCCACACTGTCGGGATCGTTCTCCACCGGCCAGGTATCGGCCTTATACCATACAAAAATCTTGTCCGCATACGGGAACGGCGCCGCATACGGAAGATCCATGAAATGGCTGATCGTCAGGTTGACATGCGTGCTGTCGATGAAACTGCCCCGCAGTACGATCGGATTCGATATCTGCATTCCACCCGTTACCGTTAAATGGTCGGTCTGGCCCGTGTCTGTCCCATAAACATTGCTCACCACGCAGATATAGTATCCTGAGTCTGAAAGCGAGGCGCTCGGGTAAGAGAGTACCCTGCTTGTCTGATCCGCCAGGATGCTATTTACGGCAATGGAATTTTTATACCACGTATAGGTGAACGAAGGTCGGTCGCCCGTAGCAGTGACAGTGAAGCTGAACGGCGAGCCCTGCGGAACCGTTTTGTCTTCACCCGCCTTTGGGACGATGACAGGTCTGCTCTCCAATACCGTAAGATGCGCGGCCCTGCTCGTGTCCGCGCCGTACTTATCGCTCACCACGCAGAGATACTGCCCGCTGTCCGGCAACTGCGCGACTGGAATATAAAGTGTCGAATCGGTCTGGCCTGAAATCAGGTTCGCGCTGTTTACTACCGTGTCTTTATACCACGCATAGCTGCGCGGCGTTCCCCGCCTGTTGGTCGCGCTGACGGTCAGGCCGGCAGGCCTTCCCTGCCATACCTCCACATCTCCCGGCGTCGAAGTATCTATTTTCGGAACGACTCTGATGACCGTAAGCTTTGCGCCTTTGACGCACGGCTGACAATTGCCCGCCCCTGAGGTGTCACCGGCCCACGCATAGCCATAGGGACTTACGATCTGGCAGAAATAATAGCCGGAGTCCGACAGCTGAGCACCGAGC
>CAISVC010000255.1 GCA_903888815.1 uncultured Fibrobacterota bacterium | reverse complement strand
TCCCATCCATTAAATTATAAACCCTCCCATCCATTAAATTATAAACCCTGCGACGAAATTCTATTGGGGTGACATGACAAGGCTCGCCAGAAACCGTATTCTTACCGCACGTATCGCATTTATACATAATATTCCCTAATTGTCAAGAGCTAAGTCTTGCTCTGAAACTATTACCGTCTGATTAATAACAACCTCTTTACAAATAAAACCAGACACACTATAAAGATAGGAGCCGCCAATTCGCGGCGAAACAGACTCTACTACGCCATCTCTACACCCCTTATAAAACCCATCCGTGGCCTTTACACGATCACCAGCATGAAATCCGGCCCATAAGCGGCATCGTCAATGTTCTCAAGGAGTTCAGGTCGTGCTGCAAACTCCTCGGCATAGTGACCTCAAACTCGGAGGAAAATGTGTCGTGGTTCCTGAAACAGTATGATTGTGATTTTTTCGACTTCGGCGCTTACTCATCCGCCATTTTCGGCAAGGCGTCAAAGCTGCGCAGCCTGATCCATAAGCACAATCTGCAGAAAGAGCATATCCTCTATATCGGCGACACCATCGGCGACATAACGTCGTGCCGCAAAGCCGGAATCAGGGTCGCCGCGGTCACCTGGGGTTACAATGCAAAAGAAGTGCTGGAAGCTTCGAACCCGGACATTCTTGTTTCGCGGCCGGAAGAACTCCTCGACATGGTAAAACTTGTGCTGCTTAAACGGCCGGAGGATTCCCGGTAGAATTCCTGTTTTTCTCGTCCTCAGCCCTTTCTTCCTCCTCCATGAGTCTTTTTCTTTTTCGATTCCGGATTTTTACCGCAATAAATCCCGCGACAAGAAGAAGCGCGCCTAAAAGCCAGAAAAGATAGGTGTCGCTGAAGAAAAAAAGGAAGCTGTACCGGTCGACAATATAGTTCCGCACAAGCCGCTCGAACTCCTGCGGTGCAAGTCCGAACACATTTAAAAGTCCGTCGTCGAATCTGCCGGTCGTCCGGACCGCATCGAGCAGTTCCGGTATGCCGTCCATTCCGTATTTATCAATCAGAAAGACCGCCGCCAGATGGCTTTCGCTGTAGGCAAGCGCCGCGCCGAATGCGTCAAAGCGGTTGACCCGCTCGATGGAATCGAGCGGCATGAGCCGTTTTGTAAAAATGGCGCGGGAGAGTGCCAGCTGTTCGTCGAACGAAAGCTCGCCGGAAAGCGTCATGGCCAGCCCCTCGTGAAACCAGCGCGGCAGCCTGAGCCGTCCGTACGCCCGTTCGAGCGCGATATGCACCGCCTCGTGCACGGTCACCCTGCCGATGTCCATGTCGGCAAGCGGGAACCGGTCGACGGGGATAATAATGGTGTCCCTGCCTATGGCGCCTCCCCCGCCCCATTCGGGCAGCCGCACTCCGAGCTTCCGCTCGTCGGTGCGGGAGTAATAGATGATGGTGATTTTGCTTGTGTCAATTGCCATGTCCGGGGCAACGGCTTTCCAGATGCGTTCGTAGTTGCCTGTCAGGAATACCGGCGTGACGGAAGCAGGTACCCTGCCCTGAAGATCGAAGAGGTTTCCGGCAAAGGATTGAAGAGTGAATAATGCGATAAAAAATAAAAATCTTAACAGGGTCCGCATGGAGAGGAAAATAGTTGCGGCGCGGGAAAATCACCTGCTTAAGCAGTATGGTTTGATGGTTTGCCGAACAGCGCTCGTCTCGATACACCGTTCATCGAGTAGCCTCCCTCAAGGAGGCGTATCGAGATGACCGCAATTAACAAGGCTGTTGAGACGATGAGCTGTCCCCCTCCGCAGTAGCTACGGAGGACGGGTTGAGCCGGTTTTCACACGGGGAGGCTGGCAAGAAAAGACGCCGCGTCCATGACCCGGATCCCGGCCGCATGCCCGTTTTTCGGAAGTCGTTTGCCAACCACGAGCACTCTGTGCTTTATGCCAAGACGGTCGCCGAAATAATTCAGGCCCGCGCCGGGACTGGTTTCCGAAAGTTTTACTTCAACAAGAAGCCACGGCCTGCCTTCGAGCGTGACAAGAAAGTCAACTTCCCGTTTGTCCTTGTCCCGGATAAAATGCAGCACCAGCGCAGGGAACCCGAAATTGTCCGTGAAATCGCACCATTTCAACAGATGGGACGCGACAAGGTTTTCAAACCGGGTTCCTTCATTTCCAAGCTCGCTCCAGTCCCACAGGTAGACCTTACGGTCTTTTCTGATTGCGCGGGCGAGTTTATTGGAATAGGGCGGGACGCGATACAGGTAATACAGGCGTTCGAAATAACCGATCCAGTTGCCGATAGTGGGTTGGCTCACCCCGATATCACCGGCCAGCGCATTAAATGAAAGCGGGCTCCCGATCCGTTCCGGAAGAAGGGCCATGAGCGTTTCGATGCGGGAAATATCATGCGCGTTAGTCAAATCTCTGATATCATCGCGGACGAGCAGTCGCTTCCGCTCCTTTACCCAGAGCCTCCAGAGGCGCTTGGTTTTCTTTACCTGCGGTCCGGGAAACCCGCCCCAGCGCAGAAGGCTGTCGAGCGCCCGATTGGCGCTTGCATCGGATGCGGCGCAGGTCATGAACTCGCGGGCAGTATCGGCCGGATCGTAGTTTGACTCCGTGAAGGGCGCCCGCGACAGTTCCCGTACGGTAAGCGGGTGCATCCGGTACTGCAGATAGCGGCCGAGGAGGCTGTCCCCGCCCCGCTGGTAAAAATCGAGCCGGCCGCTGCCGGTGACAACGATATCCAGACGGTCTTTCCGGGTATCGTAGAGGCCCTTAAGGTACTGCTTCCATCGCGGATATTTGTGGATTTCATCATAAACCGCAAGCGGCTTGCCCTGGTTTTTCTGGCGGAAAGCGTCCACAGACGCAAACGGCGACTTGATGATTGATGCGCGGAATACCGGGTCGTCCCAGTTGAAATAAAGATCGCCGCTTCCCCGGGAATGCGCCAGCAAGCGGCATAGGGTGGTTTTACCCACCTGCCGGGGGCCGGCAATAAACGCCATTTTGTCGTCGAAGGGATGAAACCGATTGATAAGATGAAGAATGTGCCTGTCTATCATAGGCATAGTATACTATTTCCGCGCCTTTCATGGCAAGACCAATTTAAAGCCAACCTTAAATTGGTCGCGACCCATTCAAAAACAGCTTTGAATCGGTCGGGGGTTTGTTGATGTCAATCCGCAAGTCAAAAGGCCGTTGAGATGATGACACGCTTCCCCCTGTGCTCAGACAAACAGAAACTTTGTCCACTACACCAATACCATAACTCGCTGATTCCCTCCTACGGGAGGAACTTTCAAGGGGGCGTAATTTACCGGACACTACTGATTCATTTTATCAAATGCTTATTCTTTTCTATTTCTATATAATTCTTCCTCTATTAAAAACTATTTTTCAACTCACCGCATTAATAATGCCGGGAGGCCTTTTCGTATGTCCACAACTAATGCCGTCGCAGAATATCTTTCCCGCACCAAACCGGAAAAAATCGACACCGGATTTCTGGCATATCTGGCCAACCTCACGACCGTCGCCAAGGTCGCACCCGACATTGCCCGTTCCATTGTAAAGGAGCTGGCCGACCAGCGCGCGAACCTCAAGCTCATCGCGAGCGAAAACTACAGCTCGCTCGCCACCCAGCTTGCCATGGGCAACCTTCTGACCGATAAATACGCCGAAGGATATATCCTGCACCGTTTTTACGCCGGATGCGACAATATCGACGCGGTGGAATCGTACGCCGCAGACCAGGCGTGCCGGCTTTTCGGCTGCGAACACGCCTATGTCCAGCCGCACAGCGGCGCGGACGCGAACCTCATCGCCTTCTGGGCGATCCTCAATACACGGGTCGAGGTGCCGTCCTTAGGCGAGACCGACCCGTCAAGTCTTTCACGCGAGGATTGGGAAAAATTGCGCAGCAAACTCCACAACCAGCGCCTTCTCGGCATGGATTATTATGCCGGCGGCCACCTGACGCACG
>CAISVC010000254.1 GCA_903888815.1 uncultured Fibrobacterota bacterium | reverse complement strand
GTCGCCACCGATGTGACCCACAAAACTCTTCTCCGGCTCCCCGCTTTTTACCAGGTTCCTGATGAGCCTGCCGGTCATCTTTATCACGTCGTCGCCCCGTGAAAAACCGTAGCGGTCATTGAAGGGCTTGAAATTATCCAGATCGAACATGCAGAAGGCAAAAGGCTGCAGACTTTCAATCCGTTTTTTCACCGCATTCTCAATGGCGATGCCGCCGGGCAGCCGCGTCAAAGGACTTGCATCCATGTATAGTTCTTCCAATTGCACAAGGCGGGCGGCCATTGTATTAAATGCCGCCGACAAATCACCCAGCTCATCCCTCTTTATTACCGTGGGCAGGTCCTTGAAATTCCCCCGCGATACAAAATCAGTGGCATTTTTCAAAGTCCGGATTGAACGAATTATTCCATGGATGATTATCAACGCGATGCAAATTGCGATAATAACGCCGGATATTGACATAATAGAAACAATACGGAATGTCGAGCGCCCCAGTTCAGCTATCTGCCAGGTCCTGTTCATCTGCTTTTTTTTCGACCCGGCGGCCAGCTCTTTAAGCAGGGTGATCTGCTGATTAAGCGAAATTTTACGCAGCGAGTCCGCCGCTGCGTATGACCGTGATACCGTTGATTTCAAATGGGAGACACCGGATTTAAAATAATCATCATAGCGCGCATGGAGCTGTTTGATGGCCGGCAGGGATGGAGGGAGCCTTTCAGCCGGCAGACTGTCAATTCTTTGACAGGCAGCATAGAATTCCTGATCCCTCTTCCAGAAAAGCGAAAACATGTCGCGGCTCTTCAGAATCATGCATCGCTGGCCGTATGATTCCTGCGCCAGCACTATCTCTATCAGATTATCAGCTTCCCTGTTCACCACAAGGTCTATGGAGACGATTTCGCTGTTGATGCGGTTGACGAGATTCAGCCGGAAAAGGGTGAAAATCGAAATGCCGAAAAGCAGCATCAGGATCGGAATATATCCCAGCAGTATTTTATTCCCGATGGTAAGAGAAAAGCGGATAAGCGGTATTTTCATATAAACTCAGCTTTATAAAATAATATCAGTAATCGGCCGATGGCGGCCGGTTATCGATTTTAAGAAACGGCCGTAAAAATACGTTTGACGGCGTTCCCGGTCAGCTGTATTGTTGAAATTTCATGAATTAACTGGCTTGTTTGACGCACGAAAGATATACTGACTATAGTGAAGCATCTTCTGCAGCGCGCCCATGGACCGTTCATGAGACAGAGGTGATACGGGGTTGATCACGCTGCCCGGATACATTACCATCACTTTTTTTATTGCCATGAACTATTAATCCATGCTTCCGCATTCCCTGACCAAACTTCCCTTCGTGGAACGGTTCTACTCCTATCCGGTGACGGCATCAACCAATGATATCGGCCGCGCGATGACGGAAGTTCCGAACAAGGGGATATTCGTCATTCAGGCCGACCGCCAGACGGCGGGGCGCGGACGGTCGGGCGCATCGTTTTTCTCAGACATCAATGGGGGGCTCTGGGCCAGCATCATCACGCCCATCGCCTCCCTCAACGAGCATTTCGTGCACAACCGCGCGCTGTCGCTTGCTATCTGCGAATCAGTCGAAACCGTAAGCGGCTGTCCGGCCGTGTGCACGATCAAATGGCCCAATGATATCTACTGGGGCGACCGGAAACTGTGCGGAATTCTCCTTGAAAACCATGCGAGCCGCGCCGATGTCCTCGTCATCGGGTTCGGTATCAATGTCACGATCAAACTTTCCGATTTTCCGGCGGAGCTTCAAACCACGGCAACGTCGCTGTGTATCGAAACCGGGCAGCAATTTTCCCGGTCGCTCATCCTGACAAAAATTCTTGAGCGCTATAATGCCAATCTTGTCGCGGATATCCAGAAAATCCATTACGAATATTCCGGACGCCTCTACGGTCTGGGCCGTGCAGCGGAGATTGAAGGCAACCGCGGCATTTTTATGGGCGTGGAAATAGACGGAAGGCTCCGGCTCAAGGTCGGCCGCGAAGTAATGTATTTTCTTTCAGGCCATCTGCTGTTCCCGGCAGCGCCGGAGAAGGATCATGTCCAGCCGTGATGAACAGTTTGTCATTGCCGTTGATATCGGCAGCACGCGTACGCATGTCGGTTGTGTAAATACCGGCAAACGAATCTGCCTTTTCCGCAGAGATTTTCTTTCATCCGAACTTGACAGATGCCTGCCGGAAGCTGTCAGAAGAATAAAAAACATCATTTCATCCGCTCCTGCCTGCCTGGCTGGCAGACAGGCGGTTATTGCCGGCGGACGTGCGCATACAGCTGAAAAAATCATGGAAAAATACGGCGTAACGTCAATAACCCGACTGTCGTGGCACGCACGCCTTCCACTGCGGTTCCGGTATGACAGGCCGGAAACGCTCGGCGCCGATCGCATTGCCGACGCGCTCTATGCGGCCGCAGCATACCTACGGCGCAATGTAATCATCATCGATTCCGGCACCGCCATAACCGTTGATGCGGTCAGCCGTTCTGCAGAATTCACGGGCGGCGTGATCCTGGCCGGTATTGAAATTCAGCTCTACGGCCTGCATGCGGCAACAGGCGCGCTTCGCGCGCTTCCCGTGGTTGCGATACCGGACAAAAGAATCCCTTTCCCCGGCAACTCCACGGAAATCTGCATGCAGGCAGGAGCGGCGCACGGCACGGCAGGCGCTTTGAACCATCTGGTGCGCAAGTACCGATCGTTGCTTGGCGGGAAATGCCTTGTGCTCGCTACCGGCGGCGGCTGGAACCTGACGAAAAAGCTTGTTGATTTCGATTTTATCGAAGTCCCTGATATGACATTGATCGGCACGGCGCTTTATGCTTTATATCAGTAGCTAGGAACAAGGACTTCCCGTGAAAACAATCGAATCTTTTTTAAAAAACCCGCCAGCCATTCCTTCCTCATGCGCATGGTATCTCAGCGCCATAGCCGAAGCCAAGGGGAGGCAGGATCTTTTCACCCACCAATCTCCGCAAAGGCTCAAGGCATTGCGTGAGCATGCGCTGATTCAGAGCGCGGTTTCGTCCAACCGTATTGAAGGAATTACAATCGACCAAACGCGCGTGGCAACAGTAGTCCTTGGAAAGCCCCTTTTGCGTGATCGCAACGAAGAGGAAATTGGCGGCTACCGCGAAGCGCTCAAAATGATTCATGACAAGAATCGAAAGCTCGATATTTCCAGAGACACGATCTTGTATTTGCATACATTGACTAGGGGCGATATCTGGGATGCAGGAAAATACAAGGAAAAAGACGGCGATATCATCGAAAAATATCCCGACGGTTCGGTACGGATACGATTTAAAACCGTTTCCGCAAAACAAACGCCGGATAGTATGAGCCGGCTCATCTCGCTTTGGAATGAATCCTCCGGGCATGAACAGATTCCCTATTCTATTCTTCTTGCCGCGTTCAATCTGGATTTTCTCTGCATTCATCCCTTTAGAGACGGCAACGGCCGCGTTTCCAGGCTCCTTCTTCTGCTTCAAGCTTATCATGGCGGGCTTGAGGTCGGACGGTATATAAGTCTCGAACGGCTAATCGAGGATAATAAGGAACGGTATTACGAAACGTTGGATGCAAGCTCGCGTGGCTGGCATGAGGGCAAGCATGATCCTTGGCCGTATATTCAATTTGTTCTTTACATATTTAAATCGGCATATAAGGAGTTTGAAGAACGGCTTGGAGCTATAAAAAGCCCGAGAGGTGAAAAGCGATCTCTCATTGTGGAGGCCATTAAAAAAGCAGTGGGTCCCTTTACCGTGAGGGAATTACAGCACAAGTGCCCTGGCATCAGCATCGATATGATTCGTTTAGTTCTCAAACAGATGCAAAAAACGGGCGATATTGTGTGTCTGGGCAAGGGACAATCTGC
>CAISVC010000253.1 GCA_903888815.1 uncultured Fibrobacterota bacterium | reverse complement strand
CCCTATTCGCAAACACAGCGGGAGGGTTTCTGGAACAACATGTGTATGAACGCAGGCGAATACGGCGGCTTCAACGAAGCCTGCGCGAACCTTTACGCGATCACCAATAACCAGAACCACATGACTGCCGCGAAGTTTTTCGACCATGCAAGGCTTTTTACGCCATGTCTCAACAATCATGATTCGCTTAATGGGCTGCATGCCAATACGCAGATACCGAAGATCATCGGCTGCGTGCGGATTTTTGAAAATACGGGGGAATCCAATTATTACACGATAGCGAAAAATTTCTGGAATCAGGTCATCGGCGCACATACCTATATCAACGGCGGCAACGCCAACGCAGAGCATTTCCAGGCCCCGGGGGCCATCGCAGGCCAGCTCAGCGACGTCACCTGCGAGACGTGCAATATTTACAACATGCTCAAATTGACGCGCCTGCTTTTTTTCCACGATCCCCAGTCGAAATACATGGATTACTACGAGCGCGCGCTGTACAACCAGATCCTGGCCTCCCAGGACCCGAGTTCCGCACACGGCTTTGTGACCTACAGCCAGCCCATGCGCTCGGGCGGCATTAAAACGTATGGAAACGACCTGAACACTTTCTATTGCTGCGACGGCACCGGATTGGAAAACCATACAAAATATGTTGAGAGCATCTATTTCCATTCCGGCGATACTCTCTATGTCAACCTGTTCATCCCATCGCAGCTTAACTGGACCGCCAAGAGCATGACCGTAAGGATGGACACGCGCTATCCGAATTCCGACACGGTACGGCTGACGGTTACCGGCAGCGCCTACATGCCGATAAAAGTCCGCGTTCCTTGCTGGCTGCGCAGGACCATGGAGGTGCGGATCAACGGGACGCTTCAGCCAAGGATAAACACGCCCGGCACCTACGTGAAATACAATACGACCTGGAGCGGAAGCGGCACGGTCGAAATCATCATGCCGCAGAGTCTATGGTTCGAGCGGGCGCCGGATGATACCACCATCGGCGGTGCGCTCTTCGGTACGCAGCTTCTTGCCGGCAGATACGGTACCAATAATCTCTCCGCCACTCCCACACTTACGGCCAATACGGTGGCAAAAGTGCAGGATACGCTGCTCTCATTCACCGCAACAGCCAACCCGGCAACGGTCGGATTAATTCCGTACTACCGCATGTATGGTGAGCGATACAGTGTTTATTGGAGACTCAGCAACGTGCCAAGGGATACGTTTATTGTAGCAACAATTCCCGGTGTACGTTCGGTTCACTATCTTTCTCAAGCGCCAGAAGTAAAAATTGTGAATTCAAAAATCCGGCTGACTTTTACAGATCGTTTTTCTGAGAATCTGCCTGTAGCTATACAGCTGTTTACCCTTAACGGCGTTCTGGTAGCACGGGTAACGGGGTCATTGCACACGGGCGAGATGAGTATCTCATGCGGGTTGCCGAATGCCATGTTGCCGAACGAGGTTTATATCTGCAGCGCGATGATAGGCACTCAGACATATAAAAGTTTACTTATGTGCCGTCGATAATAGTGCTTTTTTCCCGGAGGCAATAGAGCGTTCCCGTTGATCGTGGCCGCCAGGCCTATAGGGCTATAGTATAAGCGACGTTGAAAAAATTGCATTTTTGCAATGATTTTATTTCGGTGTCGCATTTTTGCAACCTACCTTCTCAAAATTCCCGATGTTCAAAAAATCTCATAATTAATTATAAATCATATGGTTAATTATATTAATTCCCTATTGGCACATCATTTGTATTATCTCTCTTTTTTAATTGGAGTTTCCCATCAACCATAAACCAAAGGAGGTGCCATGTTGTTATCATCAATTTTCTTTAACTTACCAAATAAATGCTTTAATTTATCTTCAATTTTAACTAATTGCTACTTTTTAATCCCATTTTCACTGTCACTCTTTTCATTATTATTGTCTTCCTGCGGAAAGATGCCATCGTCGGATTTAAAGGATGAGACTGGCGCGCTGGAAATTCACAGCCTTGTAATCGCAAACGGGCTGGGAAAGAGTCTGGCGAAACTTGCCACCACCTGCGACAGCCTGATTGTCGAGGTGAGCGGCGCTGATATGGGCGTGCTCCGTTTCAGTAAACCTTTTGATATGTACCAGCCGGTTCACAGCGACACGCTCTCCCGGATCCCTGCAGGCACGGACCGCCAGGTCAGGGTCTGGACCATTGACCGCACCGGTGCGATGATACATTCGGACACAGTCAGCCACCGGTCGATCAGGATAGACCCCAATTCCACGACGCAGCTTACCGTGGTTCTCGTTCCTGCGGCCGGATCTATTTATCTGCAGCTGGAAAATATTCCGACCGGCGTTGATTCGATACTCGCGAGTTTCATTGCTGATAATAAAACAACCTGGAATGTCCGCTCGAAAAGGAGCAGTAAACTGTATCTCTCCCTTGATAAAATCCCGAACGGGACACATGGCATCCTGTATGTTACCGCTGTTGATTCGCTGAAAGATACACTCTATGCTGCAACAAAAGACCTTACCTTCAATGCCGGTTCCATGCAGAACATTTCTCTGACCTTCACCACCACGCCGGGCAAAATGACCATGAGCATGACCGTAGTGCTACCGGGTGTTGTATCCGCCACCGGGAACATTGCCGCTCCGGAATCTTCGGTGGTTGAAAGTGGCGACCTGCTTATTACGGAGATCATGTACGCGGCGAACGACTCGGAATATATTGAAGTGTACAACCCGAAAGGGACCGACCAGGTTTTTGATTCGCTCTATTTCGACATTGACGGGACGTACCGTCTATTTACAAATATTACCGTGCCTTCCCAGAAAACCTTTGTGTTCGGACGCAGGCTCCTTCCCTGGTGCGACGTGGCCCACACGGTTTTAAGCGCGCTCGACCTCTCTTCAACCGGCAACTGGATCACCCTGCGATCTAAAACCGGCGCGATTATAGACCGCGTGATTTTTACCGGCGGCAGCAACGCGCTCGAATGGCCCAATGTTTCGGGCAAACAGGCGATCGTTCTGGACGGAAACGTCAATGATCCGCAGGCGAACAACTTCGGAAGGAACTGGCATGCGGCGACAACCCTGATACCGGGAACTGCCAGTCAGTACGGGACGCCGAAGACAAGATAAAAAATCAGGGCTGCCCTCACAGGGCAGCCCTGCCTCTCCCCCACCCTTCCTGTCCGGCCGGCTGTTATTCCACTTTAACCTCAAACGCCTTCAGCTTTGACTCCGCAGTCTTTTTCAGGTGCACTTCCAGAACACCGTTCGCATACCGGGCCTCGATATTCTTTCCGTCAACATGGGCCGGCAGCGTGAACGACCTGGAGAACCGGCCGTAGCTTCTCTCGAAGTGATAGTACCGGTTCTTTTCCTTCTTCTCAACCTCCTGTTTCTTTTCGCCACTGATCGAAAGTACGCCGTCTTCCACATTTACCTTGATGTCTTCCTTTGCCAGACCCGGCAGGTCGGCCTTGATCAGATATCCGCCTTCGGACTCAGTGATATCCACATGTGGATACAGGGCGCCTGAGAGCTCTCTTCCGGTCCAATCAAAGCCGGTAGAAAACAGATTGTCGAGTTCGTCAAACAAGGTGGTGATTGGTGCTGCTTCATAACGTATGAGTGACATAACTCCTCCTTTGTTTATTGACTGTATTTTTTAATAAACTCTTCAACCGATTCGGTCGTGTTGAGATTTATTTTTAGATTCACAATGTCGTCTGTGCTGATTACCTTGCTCCTTTCGGGTCTTCCGCCCAGAAAAGGGATGTAATCGGCTTTCATCACCTCTTCGAGGCGTATCTGCCTTTTGTCTATTATTTTTTTATTTTCCATACGAGGTTCCTTTGTTAACCCTTCCTGTTTTCCTTTTCACTTGTATAAATCTGCAAAGGATATGCCAGAAAGAATATGCATAAAAATGCCCGTATTGCAGTGCTTTTTCCGGGATATACTTTATAATGGAACAGAATTCTTGCGAAATAGAACGACTTGTGTTGCGGTTTGAAACAGACGGTTATGATATCTAATAAAGCCCGTTGGGGAACGTTTTTCTGCATTTCAGCATTACTTCTGCTCGGGGGGCTCTTTTACCTTATTCGCGTTGTCCCGGCAGGGCATAATCCTGGTTTATATCAAAAAATCCTTCCTGCAACCGGGCTGACTTTCTCCTGTCTTATACTCTTTTTCGGCCATTTCTCCTATCCCCGGCTTCATAGCGTACGGGTTTACTTTTTAGGGTATGGCATCGGCTGTGCCGGTGCCGTTTATTTTACCTTATGTAAACCATTCTTCAGGACGCCGCTCTTTCCACCTCTGCCGCACGGCTTTAGCGAGTTCGTGATGTGCGTTGCACTCATCAATCTGATCGCTGTCACCCTGATCCCGTCAGACACAAAATACCGTATCATACGGAGCGTAACCCTCGGGATCATCATGGTTGAAACTGTTTTGTTCTGTATCCTGCGGTTCGGGCCCGGCGCCGCACTTTGGCTCAGACCGCTCTTTTACCACACATTGCGGGATCCCGCGTTCTGGACCGGGCCGGCGCTCCTGGTTGCCGCCCTGCTCCTCTCTTTCCGGAACATCCGCAGAGAATTCTTCCTGGGCGGCATTGTCGCCGGTTCCGCTATGCTGTTTGCGGTTGCATGGACATCGCGAATCATCGATCCGGCGCATTCCGACCTGTTTCGTCCGCTCATTCTCGCCGGAATTCCGGTCTACCTTTTCGGAAGCATGGTGCTGCACGGCTTTCTGCGCATGGAGCACCGCATCGCCTATGATCCCCTGCTTAAAATTTTCAACCGCGATTACTGCAGCAGGATCATCACCGAACAGGCCAACATCAATGTCGCGCCACCGTTCGGCATTGCCATGATCGACATCGACCATTTCAAGCAGGTAAACGATACCTACGGACACCAGGCCGGCGATGCGGTGCTCCATGCCGTTGCCCAGGTTGTGCTGTGCGGCGCCGGTCCGGACGGCATTGCCTGCCGTTACGGCGGCGAAGAGCTCGCGGTTTTTTTCCCGCAGAAGACCGCTAAAGAGGTCAGCGATATCGCCGAGGAAATGCGCAAAAACATCGAAAAAACCAGAACCCGCTTTGGCAGAAAAACCATCGAGGTGACCATCTCGGTCGGTGTCTCCCATCGCGAACAATACGGCCAATCCATCGTCGAGGTAATTCAGGCGGCAGACAAGGCGCTCTACACTGCTAAAAAAGACGGACGCAATCAGGTGAGGCAGCAAAAAGCACTGACCGATACCAGATAGAAGAACCGTGCGTATGTCGAGACGCTCCTCGATGATATATTTTATTGTCTGCTCCGTGACGATTATAAAGGGAAGAATTTTTTAAAATGTTTCAAACTCTCAGCGGACCAACCGCATTCACCCGGGCACTTTTCTGGGCGGCATGCGCGATCGTTGCCGCAGACTTTCTGGCAACGCTCGTCACCGTTATTTATCAGCGTTACTGGTATCGGAATATGCTGCGGCCGAAATTCGCGCCTGACTATGCTCCGCCATGCGCCGTCATTGTTCCCTGTAAAGGAACCAATAAAAACCTTAAGTCCAATCTCGAAAGTTTTTTCAATCTCGACTATCCCGCTTACATGGTGGTATTCGTGACTGAAAGCGCCGAGGACACTGCTGTTCCGGTCATCAGGGAAACCATTAAAAACAGACCGAACGGCCGCTCTATAACTGCCGGTATCTCTTCGACCTGCGCTCAGAAAAACCATAACCTCCTGGCCGGCATTGCCCTGGCACAACATGCCGAAGTCCAAGTCTATGTTTTCGCCGATTCAGATATTAAGCCGGGCAGCGCATGGCTGGGGGAGATTATACTGCCCTTGGCTGATCCGGACATCGCGGTCACCACCGGCTTCCGCTGGCTTCATGCGACAAAAGGCAGCGTCGCCGAATGGACCCACGCGTACGCAAACATCTTCATCTATGTCGTATTTTCCTGCGCATTTTTCCTCGGCGGCGTCGGGTTATGGGGCGGTTCCATGGCAATGCGGAGGGAAGATTTTGAAAAACTCGAAGTCGCAAAAAAATGGTCGGCCGCCGTGGTCGACGACCTGAGCCTTTCGCAGATCGTCCATAAAAACCGGCTCAGGGGAGTTATGGTATCCTCGTGCATGGCGCATACCGATGAGCTCTTATCAACGGTAAAAGCAGGCGTCCGGTGGTTCGAACGCCAGATCATGTTCCTGAAAGTCTACTTCAAGCATTTATGGTTTTTCCTCGGCCTGCCGGTCGTCCTCGTCAGTTTTACGCTCATATGTATGCTCCCGGCCGCTCTTTTTTTCTCCCTGTCCGGGCAAAAAACTTTTTTCAGCTCCGGCGGCGGGGCTGCGCTTGTTTTTTATCTCGGTGAACTCATTACCGTGTCGCTCTATCCCCTGCTCGGTTCCATGCCGCGATTCCACCGATTCCTTCTCTTTCAACCGTTCATTCGCGCCACTCATGCGGTCAGCTATTTCGGTACCTGTACGAAGAACTCGATCACCTGGGCAGGGGTGCGCTACCGGCTGAAATTTTTCGGCGATGTTAAACGGGTCGAACGGCCTAGTTCTTTTTTCTAAGTTTTCAGGGAGCACTCATGCCATTACGATGCGCGGTCTTTGCCTCCGGCGGCGGTACCAATTTCCAGGCGCTTCTCGATCGAAAGCGGGCGGGCGATCTGCATGTCGACTTCGTGCTTTTCATCGGGAACAATAGTGGCGCAGCCGCCTTTGAGCGAGCGCGTAAGAATGATATTCCTGTCATCCATTGTGCACCGTCGCATTTTGCTTCCGAAGAGGCCTACTCTGAAAAACTTCTGGGGATACTCCATGAACACCGTGTTGAACTTATTGTTCTCGCCGGGTATATGAAAAAACTGCCTTCTGAACTGGTGCGGGAATACCGTCACCGCATAGTCAATATCCATCCCGGACTCCTGCCCGCGTTCGGCGGCAAGGGCATATACGGCAGTCATGTGCACGAGGCGGTTATCGCTTACGGTGCAAAGGTTACGGGCGTGACCGTGCATTTCGTGGACAACGAGTACGACCACGGCCCTGTCATCCTTCAGCGGACAGTCGAGGTGCTCGACACCGACGACCCGCACACCCTTGCCGGGCGTGTGCTCAAGGTCGAACATGCAAGCTACTGGCAGGCGATTGAGGCCATTGCGCAGGGGAAAATTAAAGTTGAGGGAAGAAGAGTTGTCAGAATGGAATGAATAAGCAACAAATTTTAAAAAATATTTCCGCCAAACTTTATGATTTTGACCGGGAAATGGTTAAAAACAACAATGCCTGTATTGTCGGCATCGACGAGGCGGGGCGCGGGCCGCTGGCCGGGCCGGTGGTTGCGGCCGCGGTCGTGCTCGATCTTGACAAAAGCATACAAGGCGTCAACGACTCAAAAAAGGTGTCGCCGCTCGCACGGGAGAAACTCTATGACCGCATCACGGCCGAGGCGCGGGGTTTTGCCGTGGGTGAAGCGTCGGTTGAGGAGATCGACCGGCTCAATATTCTGCAGGCCGCGCTCCTGGCCATGCGGCGGGCGCTCAACGCGGTTGCGGTCCCGTGGACGCTCGCACTGGTGGACGGCAACCAGCCGATCCGCGGTGTTCCTGAATCACGCCAGAAAACCGTCGTTCACGGCGACGGCCTGAGCGCCTCGGTCGCGGCCGCCTCCATTATCGCCAAGGTCACGCGCGATCGCATCATGAAGGACTATCACACGCGCTTTCCCATGTACGATTTTCTAAGCAACAAGGGATACGGGACCGCATTGCACCGGCGGCGTATTCTCGAATACGGTCTGTGCGAACATCACCGCCGCAGCTTTTGCGAAAATTTTTTAACGCAGACGCAACTGACGCTGTAATTGTTCGATTCCTGATTTATTAAACATTACACTGGAAGGAATTTTTTCTATGGCCGAAATCAGGCCATTCAGAGGCTACCGCTATCAATTGGCAAAACAGGAAGATCTGGGTAACCTTATCGCGCCGCCGTATGATATGCTCGACGACGCAAAAATCGATGCGCTGTATGAAAAAGACCCTTTGAACGCGGTCCGGATAGACCAGAACCGCTGCGAAAAAGGCGTTTCGGCAAATCGCGACCGCCATGAACGGGCGGGCCGGCTTTTTTCCGACTGGGTGGACCGCGGTGAGGTCAGCGTTGACAGAAAGTCTTCACTCTATGTTTACGAACAGCGGTTTTCCGTCGACCGTGGCAACGGAGCAGAACAGCTTGTACGGTCCGGCATTATCGCTCTTGTCAAACTTGTCGATTTTTCCGAAGGCGTGGTATTACCCCACGAATACACGCTCTCCGGCCCGAAAATCGACCGATACGAGCATATGGAGGCAACGCGCCTCAACGTCGGGCAGATATTCGGGCTCCTTTCCGACGAAAAGGGCGATATCTTTGAACTCATACGCGACATGAAAAAGGGTACGCCCGCCGGCATTGCGATAGACCCTGACGGCGTGCAACATGCTATTTATCCGTGCAGCGACCCGGCGCGCATTGCGCGTTTACAGAAGGCGGTGAT
>CAISVC010000252.1 GCA_903888815.1 uncultured Fibrobacterota bacterium | reverse complement strand
CTTGACAGGGATTCTACTGCGGCTACGATACGGGGGATTACGTTTCTGTCAAGATTTTTCAGTTCCTTCAGAGCGGAAGACTTCCACTCAATCTGATAGGTAGCCATTTTTCTTCAGGTCTTCCATGACCTTATTGTGGGAAAGAGAAGGCTCTTCACGCCGTTCCGCGATAACGGCAAGGTCCTGCAAGTCCTCAAGCAGCTCCGTATATTCTTCGATAGGCAGGATTACCGCGCGCTTATGACCCTTTACATTAGTCACATACTCTGGGTTAAGCTTTGGAATCGGTTGCATAATTAACCTCCATTAAAAAACACACGCTTCTTAGAAATTGATGCCTTATAAAGATACAATAATCACGTTTGTTTTAAAAGCCTTAATACAGGCATGCATCAAGTATTGCCAGAACATCAGCCAGAAAATGCGGCGGTGCTTTGTCGATGAATTTTGCGCTTCGCGCCGTAAAATCCACTGATTTCACCTGATCGACCATGACAAAGCCGGTCAGTATGCAGCTTTCAGGTACCTTGAGGTGAAATGGGATTTTCCGGTCAGTGTTGGTGAGCGGGCAGACCATGGCAAGACCCGTTTTCTGATTGAAAAGGTCGTTGCTTAATACGAGCGCCGGCCTTCTCCCCTTCTGTTCATGACCCGACTGCGGGTCAAAGGTCAGTGCGATAAAATCGCCTTTCCGGGGCGTATAATGAGACATTACCAGCTCTCCCTGCCGACAGGCTTGCCCCATTTCTCTTCGGAGAACCTGTAACGGGCCGGCATCTCCGCTACCAGGTCCTTAAGCCGGTATTTTCCGCGCGTGCGGACCGACGGCTTGACGACGATCTCGCCGCGTCTGACCGATATATCGACTTCCTCGCCGACGGCGATGGAAGCCTTCCGGAGAACATCGCGGGGAAAGCGAAGCCCCTGGCTGTTGCCCCATTTCTGGACTTTTGCTATCATCGCAAACCTCCATGGCATGTTTATACAAAGTATATACATTGCCGGGAGAGAAATCAAGAATATTACAACCATTCTTCCGGATCTCTTCAATAGAATACTGTACTGCGACAGCAGGCTGAAGTATATTTTTCTCTTTCCGATTAAAACCGATGGCGCAGGTGTTGTTCGCCACCGTAGGGGCACAGCATGCTGTGCCCCTACCAACGAAACCAACGAACAATAATACAACCAAACAGGCACCTGACATGCCCCAAAAGAATCCTCCCCTGCAGAATATCAAAACGAATCAGACCCTTCACGGTTTCAAGGCCGAACGGATCGAGCCGATCGCAGAGCTTCACGCGACGGCCTACATCTTTACACATGTAAAAACAGGCGCGCGGCTGCTGCACCTGTATAACGACGACCCCGAAAACCTTTTCTGCATCGCCTTCAGAACGCCGGTGAGCGACGACACGGGCGTTCCCCATATCCTGGAGCATTCGGTGCTCTGCGGCTCGAAGAAATTCCCGGTAAAAGACCCTTTTCAGGAGATGCTGAAAGGCTCGCTCCAGACATTTCTCAACGCGCTCACCTACCGCGATAAGACGGTCTATCCGGTCGCCTCGCAGGTAGAGAAGGATTTCTTTAATCTCGTCAATGTTTACTGCGACGCGGTGTTCCATCCGCTCCTTACGGAAAACACCTTTTATCAGGAAGGCTGGCACTTCGAAGTCGAAGACGTCTCAAAGCCTGCCGGCATCAAAGGGATCGTCTATAACGAGATGAAGGGCGTATTTTCCGATTTCGCAAGCCATGTGGCCCGCAAAATCACAGCCGGGCTCATCGCAAATAAGCCATTTTGTCGTATGAGTTTGATTGGTGGTTCTATATTCTGTTTTCATTTTTGCACTCTTTTAAGGCAAATTCTAATGAATTTGCTTTATTAATATATGT
>CAISVC010000251.1 GCA_903888815.1 uncultured Fibrobacterota bacterium | reverse complement strand
TGCCCAGACTATCGAGCTTAAAGACCCCTATACGCGTGGACACTGCGACAGCGTTGCCAAATATGCCATTTTGATTGCCGATCACCTGGGGCTTGAGGAAGAAATAAAAAAGGAGATCAAGTATGGAAGCTGGCTTCATGATTGTGGTAAAATAGGCGTTCCCGAGGCGATTCTTAATTATCCCGGCAAGCTCAATGAACAGGAAATGAAAATTGTCAAGAAACACCCGGAATGGGGAGCTGACGTGGCAAAACGGGCCCTGCTGAATCCGATCATTGTAAATATCATTCTCCATCATCACGAAGCATTTGATGGCAGCGGATATCCCTACGGACTGCAGGGGGACGTAATACCGCTTGAAGCCCGCATCGTATCGATAGCTGATGTGTATGATGCGCTTACATCCGATAGGCCCTATCGAAAAGGGTACAGCGTTGATAAGGCAATTGAGATTATGACCTCTATGAAGGGTAAAGGATTTGACCCGCGCATAGCTGATATCTTTTTATCCATTGTTCAGAACCCCTCCTTTTCAAACCCTTCCTGAAAATCGCTGCATGCACCTGTTCTTTGATTAAGCAAGCCAAAATATATTGGCAATAGAGTAAAAATAATATACTGTTTTGCATCACAGCATTGTAATCAAAACGGATCACTATGGTTAAAAGATTATTCAGGCGCAAAGTATTTCAGCATCTGTTAGAAGAGATAGATATGGAGCAGCACCGTCTGCAGCGCTCCCTTAATGCATTTGATCTAACCATTTTGGGGATAGGAGCGATTATCGGTGTCGGCATATTTGTACTGACCGGCACTGCAGCTGCGCGCTTTGCCGGCCCTGGCATTATTCTTTCCTTATGCTTTTCCGCCGGTGCCTGTTTTTTTACGGCATTCTGCTACGCGGAATTTGCTTCCTTAATGCCGGTAGCTGGAAGCGCCTATAATTATGCCTATGCCACGATGGGCGAGATGATTGCCTGGATTATCGGCTGGGATTTGATACTGGAATATATTGTGGCGTCAATTGCCGTAGCAATAGGGTGGTCGGGATATTTTGTCAATATCATGCAGGCAATCGGCATAACCATCCCGGTCTGGTGCTCAAATGCGCCAGGCACCGTACCGGGAGCTTTGATCAACCTTCCGGCAATGCTGGTGGTGCTTTTTTTAACGGCAATACTTATCGTCGGTATCAAAGAGAGCGCCCGCTTTACCAGCATCATGGTTTTCGTTAAACTCATAACAGTAGTAATCTTTATAGCTGTCGGCTGTTTCAACATCAAGCCGGTTAATTGGGTTCCTTTTTTACCCTTCGGCTTTAAAGGTGTTATGACTGCGGCTGCTATTATATTTTTTGCCTATATTGGTTTTGATGCAATTTCAACTGCTGCTGAAGAAACTAACAATCCGCAGCGAAACATGCCCATCGGGATTATTCTTTCCCTGACTATATGCACTGTTTTATATATTCTGGTAGCTGCAATTTTAACCGGGATGGTTTCATACAAGGAGCTCAATCACCCGGCACCGGTTGCACATGCCCTTAATCTGTTAGGATTCAGATGGGGTTCAGCGCTTGTTTCGGTTGGGGCTGTGGCAGGCATAACGAGCGTCCTTCTGGTAATGCTGATGGGTCAACCGCGTGTTTTCTTTGCCATGTCGCGTGACGGACTTTTGCCGCAGTTCATTCACCATGTCCATCCGCGCTTCAAAACTCCATGGATTACATCCATCGTGACAGGTGCAATCGTGGCATCTTTTGCGGCTGTACTGACCGTGAGGGAAGCCGGAGAGCTCTGTTCCATCGGGACTCTGCTCGCTTTCGTCATAGTATCCGCCGGAATACTCGTGCTTCGTATCCAGGAACCGGAATTGAAGCGGACT
>CAISVC010000250.1 GCA_903888815.1 uncultured Fibrobacterota bacterium | reverse complement strand
CAATGGTGTACACGCCGCCGGTATTGACGACGTTGCCGCCATTGGTCCCGCTCCATGAACTGAACGTGTATCCTGAATTCGCCACCGGCGTCAATGTTACGGTTGTCCCAGAGGCATAGGTGCCGCCGGTCGGATTTAACGTTACGCTTCCGTGTCCATCGTTCCCTGCTGTCAAGGTGTATGTAGTGGTCGCAGTGAAATTCGCCTGCACCGTCTTGTTGCTGTTCATCACAATGGTATATACTCCGCCGGTATTGACGACGTCTGCGGAATTAGTGCCGGTCCAGTTGTTGAAAGAGTAGCCTGAATTCGCCACCGGGGTCAACGTCACCGTCGTGCCGGAAGCATAAGTGCCGCCGGTCGGATTCAACGTCACGCTTCCGTGTCCATCGTTCCCTGCCGTCAGAGTATAATTTGTCGTTCCGGTTTGAGCCTTGAAGGTGGCAATTGCCGCAGCCCAGTCGCGGCTGGTGGCAAATGTGCTTATTGATGCCGTATAGGCGGCAGTGGCGTTAACGATACGAAAACTCCCGAAAATGGAAATATCCGTGTCATCCCCGGTGTATGAGCCAAAAGTGGTGCCGAGATGAATTCTTCCGGTGAACGAATTCGCCCAAATTCCGGGAGCGTCCATGTTCGGGCCTTCTCTGCCGGCAACGCCGATCAATAGTTCGCTCGCCTGCGTGGTGGTGCTGGTCGCTCCTGAAGAATGAGTTGATGCGCTGGTTCCGGTTGCGGTTTTTGTCTGATCGACGACCGAACTGTTGGCAAGGCCGTGAAAGACCATGACCTGAGCAACGCGGGCAGTGACTGAAGTATGGGTGATGGTGATGGTGGCGCCGCTGCCTAAAGCGTTAACATTATAAGCGGCATAGATCATTGTTCTTACATTCCCTGAATTGGTAACATCTACAACCTGGCTATACGTGTTCGTACCATCCGAAACGCTGCTCACAGCGCCGGCCGGATCCGTGGCGAACGTGACAATGATGTCATCGCCGGCAGTAACGGCCGCATTGGTTGTGACTGCCAGGGTCGTGCCTGCTGTTTTATTCTGAGCAGATCCGAGATCTCTGATGAAGGAAATGCCTGTATCGGTCATCTTGAAAGTCGCAATGGCCGCTGCCCAGTCGCGCGAGGTGATGCCGGTCTTTGCTGCTTCGTAGGAGCCGGCGCTGGAAACAATCCGATAACCCATGGAAACAGTAATGTTGGTATCATCCGTGCCACCGGTTGTGCCGGCACGTTGTAAGGCAGTGAAAGAGTTTGACCATGAGCCGACGGTATCTCCGCTTGGGCCTTCGGTAATTACAGAACCGATCAGCAACTGATCCGCCAGAACAGTCGTGGCTGCACCGGAAGTAGGTGAAGTGGTAGAGCCGGAACCCACGCAGCTCTGTTCAAGCGCCCCAACAGACGCCAGACCGCTAAATACGCTGGCAACGGCTGCGCGAGCTGCAACGAGGTAATCCGCGTTGAGTGCAACCTGGTTAATGGTGATGGCGCTGCCGCTGGCTAAAGCCGTGACATTGTAAGCAGCATAGATAAAAGTGCGACCATTACCTTGACTGATGGCCATAGCCGCCATCTGATACTTGTTACTCGCCGCATCGGATACCGTGATCGTGAGGTCTTGATTTGGGTCCGTAGCATAGGCGATTATGATAGTATTGCCGGCAGCTACAGCGGCGGTAGTGGTAATCACAAGATTATCAGTACCTGAATCTTTAATGGTCGCTGCGCCGATATTGCCGACATAGGCTATCGCAGCGTTCGCAGGAATTGCCGCAAAAATACTGCAAAATAAAAGCAGGTAAATTATCGGCAAAAGTCTGTTGTAAAATCTAGACGTCGATTTCATTTCGTAGTCTCCTTTTTT
>CAISVC010000249.1 GCA_903888815.1 uncultured Fibrobacterota bacterium | reverse complement strand
GGGGTTTGAATTCGGGAGTTTTGTGCGGGCGGCGGCACGCGCCGCGCTGAGTTCAGCGCTCACCCTGCGCCGGCAGCCGATGCGCGGAACCTCGACCATTACCCAGCAGGTGGCCAAGCTCTTCATCTCCCGCCTCGACGAGGCAGGCCGGCGCCATGTCAGCCACTCCATTGACCGGAAGCTGCGGGAACTCCGGATTGCGGCGGCGCTGCGAAGGCTCTACGGTTCGGACGACATTCTTGAAGTATATCTCAACCACTGCGTGACGAGCGACTACGGTCTTGTCGGGTATAAGGATATTGCGTCAGGACTTTTCAACAGAGAACCAGGCCGGCTCAGCGATGCGCAGTGCATTTATCTTTCGCGCATGGTTAAATGGGGACGGAACGTGCGGAAAAAAATCGTTGCGCAATGCCGGGTCGACATGCCCCGCATGGGTAAGGCCCTGGGATGGAATGCGCAAAAGCAGCGGGAGATCCTTGCGCAGATCGACACGCTTGCTTTTACGAGGCCGAAACGGGTCGATGCGGTATACGGCTCGCTCGTTGATCTGGCAAACGAGTTCTGGCTCCTGAAGCTGCGGCAGAGCGGTTTTTCGGAAGAGCAATTAGGCCAGATGGATCTCATTGACCCCGCCTCGCTCATCCGTAAAAAAGGAAACCTGAGAATCGCACTTGCGGTCGATGCGCCGCTCCAGGCGGCGCTGGAAACGCTGGTGAACAGCCGCGGCTACGGCCCGGACACCACGGTCGTTTCCGAAATCCGCGTTGCTGCTTCAGATACGGTGGTTATGCGGCCGCTGCCGCCGAAAGACACTTTGCACGCGGGCCGGACTCTGCGCGAGTCGATTGACTTCAGAGAACCTTCCTCGGCCGTCATCACGAGCCTCAATCCGGGCGACAGCGTTTTTATCACCGTCAATTACCGGAAGCTGGGGCACAACCGTTACCGCCGCAGTTCGTCGGTCTGGTACCGTAAATCGACCATTGCCGACGGCCAGTACTATGCCTACAGCATCATGGATTCGCGTTCGGGCAGGCTGTTAGCCTACTATTCCAAGGACCGGCTCGGTTCGCGGCTTGCGTGCCTGCTGCGCAACCGGACGCCGAACGGCTCCTCGACCGCAAAACCGATTTTTAACGCGCTGAATTTCGATTTTGGCACCTTCATGCCCTGCAGCAAGTGGATCGACAGTGTCGAAGTGCTCGACAGTGTGCCATGGAAGCGCACCCTCGAGCAGAAACAGGGCAAACCTGCGGGTGTTGTCTTCCTCTCCAGCGCTGTCCGGGGCAGGGGATATGTCGTGCATAATCATTTGAATATTTTCGAGGGGTGCCAGTATGTTTTTGATCTCCTTGCCACTTCCAACAACATACTCGGCGTTGAGACCGTGTACCGCCTCAACCGCCGTCTTTTTGACGCGCACGGCGAAGCGGCGGCCGACGCATTTCCTCTTGTCCAGTACTGCTACCGTATCGGCGCCTTTTCCCGCATCAGGGACTCGCTGCGGCTGCGCACCATGACCGGCGTGCGGGCCTACAAGGAACTGGTGCGGGTGGCGGGCGTCAACGTGGATTCCATCGCTGCCGCAGGGAACAGGGCGCTTGCGTCGGACAGCATGTATTCGGTTGGCCTCGGCACGCTCGAACTGTCGCTTTACGAACAGATACACCTTTTCAATATCCTGTACAATAACGACCTCATTGAGCGGCCGGCTGAGCACCCGTCGCTCGTGCTCCAGTCGGTCGTGCTCAACGGCGATACCCTGGCAATAGTCGATACGGTCCGGCATTGCCACCCTTTTGCCGATATGAATAACCTGAGGCCGACCTGGCTCGGCATGCATAAACGGCTCGTCTCCAATGCCGCCGACGGCCTCAACGATTTCGATATCCCGCTGCCGCCCCGGGACAGCGGCGTTTCGGACACCATGCTTAATGATGGAAAATTCCATTCCGAAGCGTACGAGCTCCGCGATCCTCCTGCAAACTTTGCAAAAAGCGGCACTACGGACGATTGCATCAAGCCGTTTAATGTGCCGCCGAACAGCACGGCCAGGACCAACTATGGTCTGTGGAACGCCGTCATCCGCGTCGACCTCTCCGCGCTCTCAGGCGACCGCATTCCGGATATCAAGGATCTCACGGTCGCCTGCATCGGCGAATGCAACCGGAAATATACGGGGTACCGGGACGGCAAAACGCTGCATAAGTTTCTCACCGCCGGACTTCTCAAGAAAGCAGGGATCAGATCGCCGAACGGATTTTACACCCGCTATGAGGAGTATGTACGGAAGGTAACCCCTGCATCCGAGAATTGCGGCATGGAAACAACCCGGCCGCCGACCCCGGCGCCGGTGATCGATAAACGGGGCGACTAAAAATTATTAAGGGATGCAGCTGATGTCCGGATAAATCAGAAAATATTTTCGATTCACGATTCCCGCGACTTGACAAATTCAAATGCGGCTAATAAACCATTCTGCGAAGCAACCACTGCCCTGTTTCGTTTTCAGGTTTGAAGATATATACACCCGGTTTCAGTTTCAAATGCGCCATGCCTGATCTGCCGCGCTTGAATTGATGGGAGGATATTCTGCCGAGAAACCGGCCGGTGAGATCGTAGACATAGAGATCGCCTTGGAAATTCCTGTTAAGTTGGGGCTGCTTTTTCTCGCGTATTGAGGCGTTACTGCAATAATCGATTACGGGATTGTAGGAATACGAAGTACAGGCGACCCGCTCGACAGTGCCGTTACTTGAAATGCGATAGGTTGCATCCATTCCGCCCGTGCAGCCCATTAGACAATCACCGTCTCCGGCATGCTGGTTCAGATACCAATAGATGGAATCGTTATGGGCTGTCAGCTTCCAGCCCGGATCACCTGCGGCCCAGAAATTATTAAAAACAGGACCTAATTTTAATATTCCATTTGCGGGCGGAGAATAACCCTTATAAATCTTATTATCATTCAAATATCCATTAAAAAACAATATTGCTTGGTTCAGCGGAAACGGAGGATTTGATTCCGTTAAAAAACAGCCCCTGCTTATCGCAATAACTTCAGATATTTTATATAGGGGCTGATAAGATTGCACAATAAACATATCTCGCAGCGTGTCGCCCGTGGTGAAAGACGTCGAAGTGCGTGTAAAGAAGCTGTCAATATGAGGGATTGGAAAACCCGCAGTATCGTAAGAGACTGGCACCGTATCTGCAATATTTTCCACTGCATTTGTAAAAATGGAGGTATCAACGGGGGACACCGAAAGAAACGTGAACACTACTTTTCTTATTATTTCATGATACACGGTCTCGCTGTCGACCACCGTATCGATCCGGATAGTAGCAAGAACCTCAACATTCGCCGGCCAGCCTAATGCCCCACCACTGAATCCAAATTCCCGGCACTCTGATTTTACGCGGGAGGGAAAAATGAACAAAACAACAATAAAGATAAAAAAGATTTGTAAGGGTATTTTACTGACCCAGCTCTTTCCCATATTATCCTCCTGTTGATGGGCTTCCCTTTGCAACAAAAGGTCGTATTTATATATTCCTCTGATAGTAAATATAATGCTATAAGAACAATTATGCGCTGTTTTTCGGCAAATTTAAATTTCTCCGTCCCTTGTAAAGATGATGAGGGTGTTTTTTATAAACAACAACGTGTTACCTATCACGGCCTTACAAGAAAATATCGTTATCAAGATCGTAAATTTTCAGTCCGCATGATCTTTTACCCATGTCCAGCCGATCGCATATTTAATCCAGTCTGCATACGCACAGGCAGAAATCCGCATTGCGCCCACTTCCATTACAACATAGTACGAGCTCCCTGCTGTCAGATCCGAATTTGTCACATCAATCATTTCCACGTTGTCATCCCAACTGGTACAATAATACCCGTTTACATCACCTGTCATATATAGATCAAGATCGCTTAAATCGTTTGCTACAGGCGCAATTTCACAGGGACTGCTGCTCCATGTAAGCACAACCCGCAAATGCTTCCCGGAAGGCATCGGATTGGGTACCAGAATATTGTATTGTTTCTGGGTTCCTTCATCAGCTGTCGTTAAATAACCCGTAGAAATTCCATTCTCAACCGCCGCATTGTTTTCTGTAATCGTCTGGTGATTCCTTGCGAACCAGACCGCATCGGCTCCTGAAATCACGCCTGCACCGTCACGGCCATCCCATCTGTTCCACCATTGAAAGTAATCAGTCCATTCTCTATCGTCAACATTGTGTGCAGTGGCCAATAGTACAAGCTTCACGATCTCCGGCCACCCCACCATTCGTGAGTCTGCGCTTATCACACAGGCTGCGATGCCGTTTGCAGTGGGTGCGCTGATACTAGTGCCATTTCCTAAACATGCAATAATATTAGAACTACTGCCAAGAAAATTAACACAGGCATCTGCGGTATAGACTCCAGCAGGCGTGATTCCCGGTACTACAATCACTGGTAATTCCCTGTCCCCGCGCCAACCGGGATCATAACATGAACAGTCAAAGACATTAGTAAGCCCCGCACCCCAATGGAGATAGCGTGGGCATGGATTCGCGGCATTCGAAAGGTTACCATCACTGCAATGATTTGCGGAATCACCTAGCATATAATGCGTTTCATTTGCATGTCGAACATTTCCTACGTTTATTGCATTATAGCAACGCCAGCAGGGTTCATGGCAGAATCCATTATTAGCGGTACCAAAGCAGAATACGGGGTAAGGATACCGGTATGTCCATAAATCAGTTCGGGCCATTTCCCAAGTCCATGGATCATCAAAATTATGCACATCATCACTGCAATTTTGAGATCG
>CAISVC010000248.1 GCA_903888815.1 uncultured Fibrobacterota bacterium | reverse complement strand
TTCTCCTGGAATGCCGGGGTCTTCATAATGTTCGTTCGCACCTCTTCAGCGGTTGCCTGCATTTTCATCCTGCCGGCTTCCTGGAGGAGGAGCTCGCGCTCAATCAGGTTTTCCAGTGCTTTCTGCTTCAGCCCCATTTGCCGGATCATCTCTTCGGTAAGCTGGCCCTGGTAGATATTGCGGTAAAACTGGAGCATGTTCTTATATGCCTCCTGATATTCGCCAACAGTTATTTTCTTCTTTCCCACTGAAGCAAGTGCGGTTTCTTTTCCCTTGCGCAGGTCAGAGTAGCCGTAAAAGAAAACAAAAACCAGAATGATAATGACGAACAGGATTTTGACAATCCACGACTTTGCATTTTTCCTCATAAAGCTTAACATGCTCGTGCCTCCGCGCGGTTATACCACTATACAAAACTGTTTTAATTAATCTGTTACCGGTTAGTCTTTCAATGTTAATAAAAACTGCTAAGTTTTTCAAGGCATTTTATTATTTTCTTGCACTTCTGTACCGTGTCTGCTATTAGTCGAAAACATATAATTGATTTTTATATACATCAGTTCCTTTTAATATAATTATTTTGCCCGCAAACTGTTCAGTTCTATCACGCGCTACGGAATAAATCAAAGCATATACGTTCTTTCATCTCGGAGGACACCATGTTTTTCGACCGTTTTTGGGGTCTGTTATCCAATGATTTAGCAATTGATTTAGGCACAGCAACAACGCTCGTTTATGTTCGGGGGCAGGGTATCGTTGTCAATGAGCCTTCTGTTGTTGCCATCCGCAAGGATCTCCAGGGAGCCAAAAAGATACTGGCCGTTGGCAATGAAGCTAAAAAAATGCTCGGCAGAACGCCGGCCAATATTGTTGCCATCCGTCCCATAAAAGATGGCGTCATTGCAGATTTTGAGGTAACCGAAGCGATGCTCAGCTATTTCATAAAGGTTGTGCATAAACGAAAAAGTTTTGTGCGGCCGCGGGTTATCGTATCAGTGCCATCAGGGATTACGCCCGTTGAAAAACGGGCGGTCCGGGAGTCTGCCGAACTGGCCGGGGCGCGGGAGATTTATCTCATAGAAGAGCCCATGGCGGCAGCTATTGGTGCGGGACTGCCGGTGAGTGAGCCGATCGGCAACATGATCGTAGATATCGGCGGCGGCACCACCGAGGTTGCCGTCATATCCTTGTCCGGCATTGTTTACAGTCAATCGGTTCGGGTCGCGGGCGACAAGATGGATGAAGCCATTGTGCAGTATGTCAAGCGCAAATATAATATGCTCATAGGGGAGCGCACGGCGGAACTGATAAAGATCACCATCGGCACCGCGTATCCGGAAAAAGAGATTAAGACCGTCGACATCAAGGGGCGGGATCTGGTGACCGGCATCCCGAAAACCCTTGAAATCAGCTCTGAAGAGGTCATGCAGGCTATTGCCGAGCCCGTAAACGCCATTCTCAATGCGGTAAAGATTGCTCTTGAGCGAACCCCTCCGGAACTGGCGTCTGATATTGTTGACCGGGGAATCGTGCTGGCGGGAGGGGGCGCCCTGCTGAAAAACCTGGATAAACTGCTCAGAGAAGAAACCGGGTTGCCCATTATCGTCGCGGAAAGCCCGTTAACTGCCGTCGTGCTTGGCGCCGGAAAAGCGCTGGAAGAGTTGGACTTGTTGCGCGAAATAGCCTTGTCGTAAGGCTGGGGCAGGGTCAGCAATGCTGCAGTTTCTTCTGAAAAGAAAAAGAGTTGTTCTTATTGCCGTGCTTTTTCTGGTCTCGTTAACGCTGTTGGCCCGGGATATCGAGAAAAGAGAAGGAGGGAGACTTTTTGATGCCATCATCATTCCCGTTCTTTCCCCGCC
>CAISVC010000247.1 GCA_903888815.1 uncultured Fibrobacterota bacterium | reverse complement strand
GTGCCGGCCCAGATAAAGGCCACGGGAAACAATATCGATACCATCGTTTTCATCGCGACTGTTCCCCCCGCAAGCTACGCGGTGTATGAAGCCGCTGCCGCACCCGTAGCGAATCCGGCGGATAGCACGCTTACAATATCCGTAAATGGAACGACTTCCGCAACCCTGTCGAATGCCTATTACACGGTAACGGTGAATAGTACCGGCGACATTTCCGGCATAATCGCCAAACAGGTAAAGGGCGGCCAGCAATTGCTGTCGGCCCCCTCACGATATGAAATGCGGACGGACCAAGGTGATGTCTATCCGGCATGGGATATTCAGTATGCAAACGAAACGGCTACGCCCTCGTATGTTACTGCAGTCACGGGTATGACCGTTGCCGAAAGCGGGCCCGCCCGTGTTTCCCTGATAGTTACGCGCACCTACGGCAGTTCAACATTTACACAGTGGATAAGACTTGCCGCGGGTGAGGCCGGCCGGCGAATCGATGTCTTCAATGCGATCAACTGGAACCAGACAGGCAGGCTCTTGAAGGTCGGGTTCCCCGTGACGTCTTCATGCGACAGCGCGACATGGGACCTGGGCATAGGCACTATTCGCAGGCCTAACATGACCGCCAACCGCTATGAGGTCCCCGGCCAGCAATGGGCGGACATGACCGCGAATGACCGCACGTACGGCATGTCGATACTTAATAATTGCAAATACGGGTGGAACAAGGAAAGCAACGGCAAACTTAACCTGACGCTTATTCATTCTCCTTCGGGAGGTGGTTACAATTACCAGCAGGACCAATCGTCGGTTGCGCTGGTCGGGATACACTATTTCACCTATTCACTTTACGGTCATAATAACGATTGGACAAACGGAACGGTGCAGCAGGCCGGCTGTCTGAATCAACCCATCTATGCCTTTCAGACAACGGCACGCGCAGGCGCTTACGCCGCACGGGTGATGTCTTTTGTTGCAACGGACACGTCCGAGGTGGATGTCATGGCCATAAAAAAGGCGGAAAAAAGCGGCAATTTCGTTGTACGGGTACGGGAGACCATGGGCCGCACCATTACAAACGCCCATGTGCGGTTCCCCTGTGCGAGCCAGATCCTCTCCTTTGTGGAGCTGAACGGCATAGAAGACACGTTGACAGCGCCCGATACCCTGAACGACTCGGCCTCGTTGTTCAAGGTCCAGACCCGTGCGCAGATTTCAGGCGACACCTTGAAATTTTCATTGACAAAATATAGGCCGAGGACTTTTTCTTTGACGCTCGGACAGCCAATGGTTGGGGTTATTAATCAGAAACTGCCGCCGCCAACGGCAATAGGGGTGTGGTCGTTCAGGTCGGATAAGGGTATTATTCGAATGTATATCCCACAGATAGGGACGCATGATATCAAGATATATTCATTGAACGGCCACGTGGTGGATCGGCGTACAGCGACAACTCATAGTGTTATTGTGAAATTACCCAAGGGAATTTATATTGTATCTGTCAAGACCAACGGCATGAGTGAAGCAATCATCCAGAGGGTAGTGAATCGATAGTTTTTTAATGGTTTTTTCCTCGTCCTTCTATGTTGTGAGGTCAAGGAAAAAGTCTGGCCTCCTGGATTAATAAATTATCCATTCATACGATTTATATTCGTTGCCTTCGCGATTATAGTTTCGTTCAGCCTTCTATTCGTGGTCTTTTCAGCCGCGTCCTCTGTAAAAATTCCGTCCGTCTTGTAATACCTTCTGAAATAAGGGATGCCGATAAACCCATCTGCCCTTGAGGATAACCCCCAATTGGCCGTATTCATTCGTGACCTTACATATCGGCTGAAAAGCTTTTAAACCTTTGTTTCATCAAGCCGAGGGGAAAGGTTCCCGCTGGTTGACAGTTCTTATTGGCAATATCCATTTTTAACGACTCAGAAAAACAACTTCACCCTGAAGGGAGCATTTCTTATGCCAAAACTCAGTAAAGCCGAATTGATAAAACTCCAGAAGAAACTTACCACAGATGAGGCTATTGGTAAAAAATTCGGCGTTACGCGGCAGGCGATTCACTGGCTTCGTAAGAAATACGGTATTGAATCAACCTATGCGGATAATCCCGAGAGAAACGCGAAAATCGTTGCTCTTTATAAAAAAGGCACTGCAGGGACGGCTCTTGCGAAGAAATTCGGATTGTCTGTTTCACAGGCTTATGGAATAATTAAAATTTTTGGGAAGAAAAAGGCTAAGAAAATAACCAATATTTAGAAACGTTTGTTTCATCAAGAGGACCGTTATTGACCCCAGCGGATGGAATTTTTCAATAGGACGGGGTCAAAGAGGTGGAACAGGGGGGAGCATTGACCGGCAAATTATATATTTCTTTTGCCACGAAAGATGGCAGATGTGTGTGTGATGATGAAGTGAGGCCGGGGTGCAATGCTCCGGCCTCGTTTTTTTATAGGCAGAATTAAGGAACGTTGCGGATGGAATTTCTCCATAGGACGGGCTTTATGCCGTCAGCTGTACGAATCAGGTAAATTCCGTGAGCATTTCGCAGTGAGTTATCCTTCCCGCTTATCAGCTGGCCGCTGATGTTAAATTTCTGCGCTGAAATAGCATGGGACTTCAACCCATTCCGGCAGGAGACGGGCTTAAACGAAGGCTGCCTGACGCCGGCAAGACCCGTGAAATTAAAAGAGCCGTCGGTCTGAAGGTACCATTGTATCCTGTAACCGGATAGGTAATAATACACATAAGTTCCATCCATTCCCTGAGAAATAATAGCCGTCATCTTTGCCAGAATATGTTTTCCGTCGGCGTTATCCAGAATCAGAAAATATCCGGAATTGACAGGGTTTGCGGACGCAGAAGTCGTTCCGAGGTGCGGCAGGAAACAACCGGTTCTCGGCCCGGTCGGCCCATGATTATCAATACGAACCGTATCGATTCTGGTAAAACGCGTCGTATCGCCGACATTGAGCGGCAAGCGCACCAGCGAATCCGCATACTGCTGTTTTGATACATAAAACGGCCGCGGGGAACCAACAGCGGTATTCCGGCAGATATACGAGCAAACATACAAATTGAATTCTATGGCAAAAAACAGATCGATGGAAGGTGTAATCTGAATACAGGGATAGAGACGTCCAGCGTAGGCATCGCGGGCAAGCGTATTAGGTGTTACCGCATGCGGAGAAAATGTGAGGTTGCTGTCGCAAAGTATGATGTCTTCTCCGGATACCAATGCCGCATGAATGGAAACCCCCATCAGCAGGATTAAAAGGCAGGAAAAAGCAGTTTTTTGTATCATCGGCCCCTCTTTTAGCTGAAAAAAAGAAATCCCTTGAGATTAATTGACTCGCTGCAAATTAAGCTTTCCTTCTATCTGCAGTTGAATAGGCCTTATTGATATAATATACTCATTTTTAAGCAGTTTTGCTGGAAAAAATGACCGTGTCCTATTTTAAAATCCCATCCGTTGTGTAATACCTTCTGAATTTAGGGATTCCGACAAACCGATCTGCCCTTGAGGATAACCCCCAATTGGCCGTATTCATTCGTGACCTTAAGTATCTTCTATAGAGGCTGAAAGGATTTTAAACGTTTGTTTCATCAAGCGGACGGGGCTATCGACCCCAGGAGACAGGAACAATCCTGAAGATGTCGGTTCTTTCTGGTTTACACCATCATTGTTTCAGGAAGGTGGCATAGTGGATGGTATTTTTCCATAGAACGCCCTTACGGCAGGAATCGGTAGGATATTGAACGGAAGCTGAAAAATCAAATAAGAAAATATACGATAAAGGTTGACATGGTTTGATCGTGGAGATATTATTACTATGAAGGAATTTCTTGAAATTTTCTTTTGACTTAACCGTTGCGGCGTGAGGAAGAAACAAAAAATATGAGCATAGAAACCAAACGGCACAATAACTTTCAGGTAATCCGGCTGGTATCGGATATGGTCATGGAATCCGATGAAAAAGCCATAAAGCATACCATAGAGCAGGCATTGCTTGTCGGCAAAAAAAAATTCGTTTTTTCGGTTTCAATAGGTTCGCTGACCAACCGGGTCGCCATTTCCCGGCTTCTTCTGTGGTGCAAGGAAACAATCTGGCGTAATGAAGGGCAGCTGCTGTTTCTGGAGAAAAACGGCGGAGAAAAATCTGTTTTCGGCGATATCTGCGAGTCGCTGCATATCCCGATGTATCAGAACAGCGAGACTGCCGTGGTGACAAAGGCCGGAAGTGCAAAGGACTCATAAAACAGGTCACAAACCCCTCCTATGGAAAAATTCCATCCGTCTTGTAATACTCCCGAAATAAGGGATGCCGGCCTGCCTTGCCTCCCTGTGTGAGGCTTGAGTATTTAATTTTTATAGTACCAGTGGCAGACTTGTTTAGTGTAGCCATCATTTGTACCAGCAAACCGATCTGCCCTTGAGGTAATCCACGACAGCCAGGTCTTGTGTGGACGAACTAATCCGCCATTTATTCGTTTCAGTTTTAAAGCCAACCTTTTTTCAAAAAACGGATACTCCTCCGCTACCCATAAACTATCCTCTTCAGCAGTTGCGAAACGTTTAGGGATAGCAGTCGAAACACTCACGTTCCGTGAGAAACGCGGCCTCTATCCAAAGCCGAAACGACATTCACAAAGTAATTACAGGTATTATTTGGAAGAGGATGTCCGGCGACTGATCGGGATCAACAAAAGGAATGCAATCTTCACCATCAGGAGAACAACTTGTACGCGGCCGTGCAAAATACGTAGGAATAGGACTAAAACGAACATAAATTAGTTACCAAATAGTTACCACGGGCAAAAAAAGCGGCCCCGATTTTTCAGGACCGCGTGTAAGTGCCTGAGTTTCCTCAGGTCTATTGGTAGCGGGGTCTGGATTTGAACCAGAGACCTTTGGGTTATGAGCCGTTGACATATGGCGACTATGGCGTTTATACCACTAAAATCGGCAGGTTAAAACACCATATTCGCCATAAACGCCATGGAAATAGTTACCAAATAATTTTCAGGACAATATATGTGAAATTAAGTTATGAGCAAGACCCCGTAGTTTGGTTTAAAAAAGAAGAAATTATTTGACATTTATGATATATTTTGTTATATCATATAGTATAAGAAAACGAGGCTCCTCTACTATGGCAAAAAAGGGCGCACGATGTAGTGGGTTAGGCGCTTCTATAAGATAAGACAGTCTAAAAATAATATTCTTAAACGGGGAGGTACTTATGAGGTCAGGAGTATTGTCTTTGTTCGGTTTGTCGATTTTTATTGCGACGGCCATGGTTTTTGGCGCTGATATTTATGTCTCTCCAACAGGCAACGATGGGGCTGCAGGCTCGCTGAGCGCCCCGCTTGCAACACTCGCGGCGGCCCGTGACAAGGCCGACCAATTGAAGGCGACCAATCCGCCTGTCACGGTATACCTGCGTGGAGGGACCTATTATTTAAATGCGCCGGTAGTATTCGGACCGGCCAATTCCGGTTCTGCACAGGCGCCGATCATTTATACACGATACCCGAATGAAAAGCCCGTCATCAGCGGCGGAATCAAGCTGACTCCCACGTGGACGGTCTATTCCGGCCAGATCATGGTGACCACGATAGGGACTAATTTAAAAGGCGACCAGCTCTTTCTTAATGGCAAACGGCAGATACTCGCCCGGTATCCGAATTACGATTCGACCGTTGCGATCCTGAATGGCTATGCCGCCGATTGCATAGGCGCAACCCGGGTTGCCCGATGGGCCAACCCGGCCGAAGGTCCGGGATATATACGCGCTTTGCATAATAGTATGTGGGGTGGCAATGATTATATAATGACGGGTAAGAATGGAACCACGGTAACGTACACCTGGGTAGGCGATAATAACCGGGGCAATCAACCCCATACGACGTATCGTATGGTGGAGAATCTTTTCGAAGAACTGGATGCTGCGGGAGAATGGTTTTACAGAAAATCCACAGGGCAACTCTTTTTCTGGCCCCCTGCCGGCACAAATCTGAGTACGGCCACCATAGAGCTTGCCTCTCTTGATGAGCTTCTCCGATTCGTGGGTACAGGAGCAACATCAGCGAACAGTGTGAAACACATTCAATTCAACGGCATCACCTTTACACAGACGTATCGCACGCTTTTTAGCAAACCTTATGAAGGGATTCTGCGCAGCGACTGGTGCCTGGCCAGGTCAGGGGCCATTTACATTCAGGACGCCGAAAATATCTGCGTGGAGTGCTGCACGTTCGATCAGATCGGCGGCAACGGGGTTTTCATAAGCGCCTATAACCGGAACCATGTGGTGTTTAATAATACCTTTACGAGTGTAGGTGCATCCTGTGTGCTAATCGCCGGCCTTACAAGCGCTGTCCGCTGCCCGAAAACATGGTCAGGCGGCACCTGTACCGATTATACAAACCCGGGGCCGCTTACCGAGGATTATCCCGCCTTCATCACGGTTGATAACAATACCATGTATAAATTCGGTGTATTTGAAAAGCAGACTGCGGGAGTGGGGATTTCGATAAGTCAGAAAGATACGATTCGTCATAATACCATTTATCATTGTCCGCGGGCCGGCATTAACTTCACCGATGGGTGCTGGGGCGGTCATTTGATTGAATGGAACAATGTATATGAGACGGTACTTGAAACCGGCGATCATGGTCCGTTTAATATCTGGTCACGCGATCGTCACTACGATGATCTGAACAATGCAGCCTACACGTTTCTCGATGCGATGACCCCGGTCACGGTTCGTAACAACAGGTTTGCAACCGCACCGCCGAATTTCGGCATCGATCTCGACGATGGGTCAACGAATTTCAACTGCTATAACAATCTGCTGGTAGGTGTGGGCACAAAACTGCAGCAGGGGCAGAACAACTTCT
>CAISVC010000246.1 GCA_903888815.1 uncultured Fibrobacterota bacterium | reverse complement strand
TTGAACGCGCGCAGCGCAAACTCGAAAAAATGCAGCTGTCAAACGGCGGCTGGCCGTGGTTCGACGGCATGCCTGACGACCGGTTCATTACCCAGTATATTATCACCGGCATGGGAAGACTGCAGAACCTTAAAATGGTCGCGATCCTGCGCGACCCCAAACTCAGAACCATGGTCGAACTGGGACTCCGCTATTGTGATGACCGCATCAGGGAAGATTACGAAGAGGTGCTCGAGCACTCGATTCCCGATTCAAACAATCTGGGCTGCCTGCAGATACAATATCTGTATGCGCGCTCCTATTTCCAGGAAATTACCATCGACGACCGAAACCTGAAGGCCTTTGCTTACTATAAGGGCCAGGCCATGCGATACTGGCTCAGGAACAGCCGCTATCTGCAGGGAATGATCGCGCTAACCTTGAACCGCCTTGGCGTGAAAGACCTTCCTCAGCACATTATCCGTTCTTTAAAAGAGAATTCTCTTTCAAGCGAAGAAATGGGAATGTACTGGAAAGAGATGTACGAAGGGTATTACTGGTACGAGGCGCCCATAGAGGCGCAGGCGCTTTACATTGAGGCGTTCGACGAAGTGGCGCACGACACGGCATCGGTCGAGGCCATGAAGGTCTGGCTCCTTAAAAGCAAGCAGACGCAGAACTGGAAAACGACCAAGGCCACGGCAGAGGCGTGCTATGCGCTGCTTCTGCGCGGAACCGATCTGCTCGCCAGCCAGAACGACGTTACCGTAACGCTCGGATCACAGGTTGTTGACCCGAAAAAGCTGAACAACGCGGACGTGGAGGCCGGTACCGGCTATTTTAAAACCTCATGGAACAGGAGCGAGATCAAGCCGGATATGGGCAGCGTGACGGTCACCAAAGGATCAGCCGGCGTGGCGTGGGGAGCGCTCTACTGGCAGTACTTCGAGCAGCTTGACAGGATCACCACTGCCGCGACGCCGCTCAAACTGACTAAAAAGCTTTTTGTCAAGCGCACCAGCGACCGCGGTCCGGTGCTTGATCCGGTTACCGAGAAAACCGGCCTTAAAATTGGCGACAAAATCACGGTGCGGATCGAATTGCGCGTCGACAGGGATATCGAGTACGTGCACATGAAAGACATGCGTGCGGCTGGGTTTGAGCCTTTAAACGTGCTTTCGGGCTATCGCTGGCAGGACGGGCTCGGCTACTACGAAAGCACGCGCGACGCGGCCACCAATTTTTTCATCTCGTACCTCAATAAAGGAACGTATGTATTCGAATATGAACTGGTGGTGAGCCACAAGGGGGACTTTTCAAACGGCATCACCTCGATCCAGTGCATGTACGCGCCGGAGTTCGCGAGCCACAGTGAGGGCATACGGGTGAAGGTGGAAGAGTAGTCTGTAACCACTTAAAGACAATATAAGGAGCGTGTGATGAAAGCTTTCAAGTTTGGCGGAGCATCGGTAAAAAATGCCGAAGGCGTTAAAAATGTTGCCACGATTTTAAATCGTTACCCTGACGAAAAAATTGTCGTGGTCGTATCGGCAATGGGAAAGACAACGAATGCCCTGGAAAAACTTGTCGACAAGTATGTTGCAAAACAAAGCATAACGGAGGACCTTAAGGCCATTAAGGACTATCATTTGGACATTGCGGGAAATCTTTTTACAAATACAAAATTGTCGATTTTCAGC
>CAISVC010000245.1 GCA_903888815.1 uncultured Fibrobacterota bacterium | reverse complement strand
GTGATAAGTCCCACGTTTCCCATGCCCGGCCACGCGGCAAGAACCACCGGATGGGTCGAAAACGATATATCTTTAAAAAATTTCATATTTTCTCTCTCTATAAAAATACATTATCGTCAATTCAATTTCCCCGCAAACACCTGCTCCGGCGCTTGTAGCAGGATAATGTATTTTATCATGTATGCAATTGAAAAACAACGAGTTGTTTCTGGCGCCCATGGCCGGAATTACCGATACGATATTCCGCAGGCTGTGCAGAAAACAGGGCGCCGATGCGGTCGTGAGCGAGATGGTGAGTGCCGAAGGAGTATTGCGTTCCGGAAAACAGACGTTGCGGCTCCTTGCATTTGACGAATCAGAAAGGCCTTTCGGCATCCAGATTTTCGGTTCAGACCCTGACCGCATGGCCGCCGCCGCCGCCTGGGTGGAAGAGCATGCGCGGCCGGAATTTATCGACCTTAACAGCGGTTGTCCGGTGCCTAAGGTGGTCAAACGGAACGGCGGCGCAGCGCTCCTTCGCAACCCGGACCTTTTCGAACGCATTATCGCCGCAATGGCAAAGGCGATTACAACACCCCTTACGGTAAAACTCCGTTCAGGGTGGAATACGGGAGAATGGGTTGATGTCGAATTCGCCCGGATCGCCGAAGGGAGCGGCGCCCAGGCCGTGTTTCTCCATGCCAGGTCAAAGGCCATGCGCTATTCGGGTAAGGCATTATGGGAGCGTATTGCCCTTGTAAAAAGGGCGGTGTCCATTCCGGTAATCGGCAACGGAGATATTTGCACTCCACATGATGCCGTTCGCATGCAGCAGGAGACCGGTTGTGACGGTCTCATGGTTGGAAGGGGCGCGCTCGGCAACCCATGGATTTTTAGACAGATAAAACAATCATTTGCTGATACAAGAATAGAGGAAATCGGACTGGCTGAAAGATACGCTATGGCAATAAATCATATTGCACAGTCCCGCGAACGATACGGTGAGCGGCGGGCAATACGGGAGATGAGAAAACACGTTGCGTGGTATCTCAAGGGACAGCGCAATGCAACCGAATTCAGGGACAGGATATTCCGGTCAAAAAGGACATCCGAATTGGAAGAAATTATACAGGAAGCTCTTGAAAATGTAAAAATGAATCCGGAACGATGAATGTTCAAAGAGGAATACATGACAGGAAACATATATTTTTTAATCGACGGATTTATATATCTACAGGAGGACTATGGAAAAGCAGTACTTACGGCAGCTGCTGACAAAGCTGTTCGACCGCTCCATTTCTATTGAACAAGCGCTTGAAAAGCTCAAACACCTTCCGTTTGAAGACCTCGGTTTTGCCTCAATCGACCACCACCGGCCGCTTCGCAAAGGATATCCGGAAGTCATCTTCTGCCAGAACAAGACGCCGCAACAAGTAGTGGCTATTGCATTATCACAGGTAAAACATGGAGAGACGGTGTTCGGCACGCGTGCCAATGTAAAAGTGCTCGATGCCGTGAATGCAGGAGTCGCGGGCGTCGAGGTTGATGAAACGGCGCGCTGTTTCTGGAAAAAGTCGAAAACATGGAAGAAACACCGGACAGAAGGTTCGATCGTTATCTGTTCGGCCGGTACTGCCGATCTCCCCGTGGTTGCCGAAGCGCAAAGAACGGTTGAAATTCTCGGCCACACGCCGCGTATGCTCAAGGACGTGGGCATTGCCGGAATACACCGGCTTTTCAGTTATCGGGAGATTCTTCACACGGCGTCGGTCATTATCGCGATCGCCGGCATGGAAGGCGCACTGCCGTCGGTCATTGCCGGGTATGTCGCATGCCCGGTGATCGGGGTGCCAACCTCGGTCGGCTACGGGTCGCACCTCGGCGGCATGGTTCCGCTTTTCGCCATGCTCAACTCCTGCGCCTCAGGACTTACGGTTGTCAACATTGATAACGGTTTCGGGGCGGCTTGTGCGGCAGTAGCAATGGTAAATATAAAAGGATAAAATATTTTTAGGCGTACCCCGCCCCCAAACAGAATCTTCATGCTCGGCTACACCGGTGCCCGGGGACTACGGGGCACAGCAATCCAAAGAAAATTTTTTATTTGGTTGTAAAAGGTATTTCCACCACAAATATTTTCTTCCATTTTTTCCCGGTCAGATAAAAGGTTCCAGTGTCGGGATTGTAAGCTATTCCGTTTAGGACGCACTCGGATGAGGCCGGCTGTTCCTGTTTTATCAGATCACTGCAATCAATAATCCGTTCTACCTTTCCGGTTTTCGGATTAATTTCGAGTATTGAATCCGAGTACCACACGTTGGCGCAGATTTTTCCATCGGCATATTCGAGTTCGTTGAGGTTTTTGACCGGCAACCCCTGCGACGAGACCGGGATTTTACGGATAATCGTGAATTTTTCATTGCGCACCGTAATAGTGTCGGAACCGTCGCTCATGTATAGCAATTGCCCGTCGCTCGTCAGGCCCCATCCCTGGCCGCTGTATATGATCGATGATCCGGGAGTAAGATCGGCGAGCGAATAGGTGAACGCCGTCTGTTCCCGCCAGGTGATTTGGAAAAGGCGTTTTCCTATTTTTGCACACCCTTCCGCGAAGAATCTGGAATCAAGCGGAACACGCATAAGTTCGGCACCGTTTAGCGTATTAAGCATGCGCAATGCAGAATTTCCGTAAAGGCCGTCGCTTTCGTAAAGCCTGCCGTCATCATAGAAAAACCCCTGCGTGAACGCGGATGAATCATGGGGAATCGTTTCAATGATCCGCGGGGTAATTGTTGGGGGAGGCCCGCCCGATCCACCGCAGGAAACAATCAGGCAAATAAATACGCAAAGCAGGGAAAGTGCGACACATGATGAATTTGATCGTTCCATGGTTATTTAAAGAGAATTAGAATACGTTTTATGGCCAAAGGAAAAACAATAAACATAAATTCTACAAACCGCAGTAAAGGCATTTTGAACGGCTTTGAGCGATCAAGATCGTTTCCGGCCAGCGAAAAAGCGGTTTTGAGATAAGGTATAAGTTTTGATTCGGGTATGGAAAACCAGATCTCGCGCAGGAGCATGAACAGGTTATGCTGCCGGCGCTGGTTCCGCCTCCACCCGGCCGAATAGCTGTCGGGCACGCTTGCGCCGTTTGCATTCCGGCAGTTGATCAGCCAGCGCGATGCCGATTCGGCAGCCTCAAGGGCGTTCATGATGCCGCCGGCGGTCAGGGGATTCGACTGCCGCCCTGCGTCGCCGACCAGTACGATATTTTCTTTTGACAGCCTGCGCGGCGGGAGCGTTACCGGTATGGCGCCGGAAACGAGCGTTTCGAGGGGCGGTTCAGCGCCGAGATGCTTTTTTATAAAGCGGTCTACGAAATGCTTTGCCGAAGGCTGTTCAGGCGAACATCGGTATATGCCGCCGCCTATTGAGACCATGCCGTTTCCTTTTGGAAACACCCAGGCATAGCCGTGCGGTATGACGCTCCCACCGATAAAAAAATGCAGAAAGCCATCGTTGCAGAAATTGCTTTTCAAACGGTATTGAAGTGCGCTTGCGATTTCGGTGAGAAGAAGCGGTCTAGTGATGCCGGCCCATCTGCCCACAGAGCTTTCTGCGCCGTCGGCACCGACAATGAAGGAGGCCTCAATAATGTTCCCGTTTTCAAGGGTCACGCCTGCCGGGTGGTTGTTCTTAATAAAAAGACCGGTTACCGGAGTATTAAGCAGAACATGTGCTCCCTTTGCCGAGGCACTTTGCGCAAGCGACTGCTCAAAACGGTCGCGGCGGAGCATCACACCGCCATCGCGTATTGGAAGTTTACGGCTGAACGAATCATTGACATGCGCAACAAGGCCCGAAATATCGCAGGCGATCCAGGATTCATCGATGGTCACAAACCTGGAAAGCTCGGCGCGGTTGCCGGTCGCTTCTCCGCACCGCACCGGTATGCCGATTTCACGGCGGCGGTCGATAACGATAATACTCCAGCCTGCTCCGGCAAGATGTGTTGCCGTGGAAAGGCCGGCAATGCTTGCGCCCACAACAACAGCATCATACTTCACAAATGTTCTCCTGCTGGGCGCTGTCTGAAAGCCTGATGGCCGAAACCGGACAGAACGCCGCGCATCGGCCGCAATCGCTGCAGGCCCCCGAGATACGGCTTTCACGGTCGTGAAGCGCAATAGCGAAAACAGGGCACACGGCGGCACAGCCTCCACAAAAGGTGCACTCCTGTTGATCGATGACAAACATGGCTATGAACCCGCTTTTAATTCAGGCAAAATGGTACAGATAAAATATGTTATTTTATAGCCAACAACGATAGATCGAATAAATTCATCATTTATTGTAAAAAGGGAGGTTTCATATGGGTAAAGGTGACCGGCGTTCGCGGCGCGGAAAACTGTTCAGGGGAACATATGGTAAAAAACGGCCCCATAAAAAGCCGAAGAAAACCACGGCACAATCACCGTAACAGACATACCCTTAAGGGGCATCTATTTAAAAGCTAAAAGGTGAAACAGCGATAGCGTTTTTATTTCTGGAAAACCTTTTTTATCCTCTCAAACACCTCGTCAATGGCACCGATGCCGTTGATGTCCCATACGTGTTTCTTCGGGCGGTAGTATTTCAGGCACGGTTCGCTTTGTGCTTTATAGGTATTTATCCTGTTCTGAATGACTTTGGGATCAGCGTCGTCGGCCCGGCCTTCGATCTGCGCTCTTTTCGAGAGCCTGTTCCTGATCTCCTCGTCCGCAATGCTGATGTTCACGACATAGTCGAGCTTCATGCCGAGACCGGCGAGTATTTTATCAAGCGCCTCAGCCTGCGGCACGCTTCGCGGAAATCCGTCGAGCAGAAAGCCGTTTTTCACGTCCGGTTGCGAGAGGCGGTCTTTGACCATGGCGATTGTCACCTCGTCCGGTACGAGTTTCCCCTTGTCGGAGTAGGATTTCGCGGTTTTTCCGAGTTCCGTATTGTTTTTAATGTGATACCGGAACATGTCGCCGGTGGAGATGTGCGGTACTGCGAGAAAATCTTTCAGCTTTGCCGCCTGCGTGCCTTTCCCCGCGCCAGGCGGGCCGAACAATACGACGTTGATTGCCCCGGTTTTTGCATGTTTATTCATAGCCCTCCAATTTGGTTAATACGTACCAAACATCACTACATTTTTGCCAGCCATATCCGTTCCTTCTTTAAAGGTTAAAAATAGTAAAAGATTATCAGTTTTCCACAGGTGCAGCAATATAGATCTCTAAAAAACCTTTTTGCTCTCCACCATCTCACAATACTCCATCCACTCCTTGAAACCTTCTCCTGTTGTGCATGAAAGAGGAAATATTTTAACCCTGCTGTTGAGCTTGAAACAGTCCTCCCTGACCCGGTCGATCGAAAATTTGACATATGGAAGCAGGTCAACCTTATTTATGAGCACTGCCGCCGCGCGGGTGAATAATGCAGGGTATTTGGCGGGCTTTTCGTCGCCTTCGGCAACTGAAAGCACGGCGATTTTCTGGGATTCGCCGAGGTCGAAACCGGCCGGGCAGACGAGGTTTCCCACATTCTCTATGATTAACAGCTTTTTATTGTCAAGGTTCATGCCACTCAGCGCTTTCTGCACCATTGCAGCACTGAGGTGACACGAACCGCCTGTTTCGATCTGTATAGCCGTGGCGCCGGCCCGTTTGAGCCGGTCAGCGTCGAACGTGGTCTGGATGTCGCCCGTGATCACGGCAAGCGAAGCGCCCCATCGCGCCGCCATGCGCTCGAGGATCGACGTCTTGCCCGAGCCCGGCGAGCCGATCATGTTCAAAACAGCAATGTCGCGTTCGGCAAACAGCGCGCGGTTCTGGTTCGCGACAATATCATTCGCCGCATGGATGTTCGATGATATCTTGATACTATCAGGCATCTTCAATCTCGATGCTTTCTATGGAACATTCTTTTCCGTCAATAACGGTCCGGTCGAACCCGCCGCACGAAGGGCACGGGTCAAAGATCTTGTCCGGGGAGTAGGCAGCGCCGCATGCGCATTTAAACCGTGCCGGCACTTTTTCGGCGACGATTGTAACGGGTTCCTTCTGTTTTTCACGGAAAATAAGATCCAAATACATGGTTAGCGACTCGGCGAAAACGCCGGAGAGGTCGCCGATCCGCAGCAAAACTTTTGAAAGCCGCCGGCCGCCGGCATTTTTTAATGCCGTTTCCGCGATTTCAAGTGCGACACCGTATTCATGCATTTGATTCTGAACAAAACAAGTCAATGCGTTGAGCAGGAAATGCACGGGTCATACGCCCGCACCAGCATTTCGAGATACATCTGCAGCTTGTCTTTCCCGAGAACTTTGAATTCCGGCACAAGCTTTTCCATATCTTTCTGGATATTAGCGTGATTCTGGTTTGTCGGAATAAT
>CAISVC010000244.1 GCA_903888815.1 uncultured Fibrobacterota bacterium | reverse complement strand
CCGCATTCCGGCAACACCCGACGATTATACACGCGAATTTGTTGCCTCGCTTCTAAACAATTACGAGAAAAATGCAAGAACGCCAGCAGAGCAGACCACCTTTGAGGCCATGATACAGAATCTTGAAGAAGGTGAACAACGATTTTCGAAAGTTACCGCCATCGCATAAATAAAATGTTGCAATTGTATAGTAAACGGCAGCTAAAAAGTCTTTTTACAGGAAAACAGCCTGTTTAACTATAAGCACTGAACCGCTTTTATCGGGCAGGGGAATAGGAAGCTCTTTTTTTCCTGAAAAGAAGTCGTCTACGGCTTTTCTCGCTCCAATCCAAGCATTGTAATCGTGAACAAGCAAAATCCCGTCTTCGTTCATGCGAGGATAAAAGAACTTCAGTCCTTCGAGAGTCGGTTCATAGAGGTCTGCATCTAAATGAACAAAAGCAAATTTTAATGACGTCAGTTCAGGAGGGATATTTTCTGGAAAATATCCCTTATAAAAACAAATATTCTCGTTTAATGGCGCGACATAAGCTTTAACTGCATCCAAAGTTATATCGGCGAAATACGATGCCGGAATTGATAGGTTGGTGTTTTGCTTTTCTGAGATAACACCTCTTTCAGTAAAACCTTCAAAGGTGTCGAATAAGAAAAACTTCCGTTCAGGTGCATAATAGTGAATTAATTTAGCGGTAAGACCTTTATAAACACCAAGTTCTGCGAAAGCACCCTCAATAGATGATTCAACTATCGTCCGAAGCAAGAGAATAAGCATGTCACGTCTTGTATTGTCCCACGGTTCCAGGTCACATATTTGACGGTCGCCTTGAACATTTTTAGGATAATATCCTCCTGTTAATCCGATAAAATCGCGGCTATGCCATCGGGATTTTGGGTTAATATCCATCTGCCCTTGCATAAAAAACGGTTTATTACGGAAAAAACAGCATAATTGTTCTTGGAAAAAACATATCATTTTTTGCGATACGATTTTCAACAGATATGAAACATATCCTCTGGGGTTTCTAAAAAGATTTAACAGTTTTTGAAATATTGAATTGATTTTCATATTGGTAGCAAAATAAAAAGTAAGTGTTATTTTCCGTATCCTGTAAGCAGAGAGGTTATTTGTTTATTCCCCCTAAAGTAATCTTGAAATCAATAAAACTCCAGAACATATCTGGAACCAGAACAAAATACAGCGGCCTTGCTTCAAAATCACGTTTAATGGCAGATCCAATAATGCAACCGGCGAGAGATGCAATCCCAAGGCCCGCCATAATTCTGCCCCTCGACATTTCTTTAAGGCGCAGCTGCTGATACCCGGGAAGAACAAAGCTCATTAATTGATTTTTATTACTCGAAATAGCATTTATTTCTGGCGATGAATTGTTTTTCGCAACATCTTTCCCGCCCGGATGATTGGTTTTCATTTCAAGCTCTATATCATAAGTGGTAAGGCCGGCCCTGCGCTTCTTGATCCATTCACTTTCAGTCAATCCGAGCTCCATCCATGGTTTTTTAATATACTCACCGATGGAAATTCCCGTACTTAAAAGCGCTTGCACCTTATCTAAGGAAATTTTGTTGTCTTGAATCATTTTCCATTCGGTTTGAGAAAGTCCATATTTTTCCCATGGTTTTTGTTCATCCTGACTAAAAGAATTAAAGGCCAAACATATGAATATCAGAAATCCGATACTGACAATTTTATCATTTCTCATGGACATGTTTCCTTTCTTAGGTTAAACTTCGAAAGTCTTCCGCTCCAATACACCAACGCACAACGCACCGGATATATTATCTGCTCGAATATGAAAATCGCAACCACACCCCATGTGTTGATTTATTGAGCCGCGCATCTACCTTCTCTGGTTGCTTAAGCAGGAACGTATAGGTATAATCAAGCGTAATCCAGTTCGAAAGCCGCCAGCTGATATTGGTGAGCAGATCAAAATCCGGCCTCAAGAGGCGCTGTTCCGGTGTTACCGGCGCAAAAACATTTAATTCGCCGTCTGCCGTAATGAACCTGCCGATACGCAGAATGCCGCTGATCGAAGCCTGGGGGCCAAAACCGAAATCCGATGTCGCTCCTTTAGGTTGAAGAATAACGCTTTTGCGTGCCATGGCACGCAAAGTGTCCGGCGTCGTCTGCCACAGTGAGACGGCCGAAGAGTCCACAATCTGGTACTGATGCGGAAAATGGGAATAAGAACCGCCGAAACCTGCACGAATATTTGTCTCAAGAAAAGAGTATTTGAGCGCATCGACGCTTACACCGATACCGGTAGTAAGCAGCAGGGGTGCGAACGACGGCTTTAGCCCGAAACTACGGCTCGAATCGAAACTGGCCGAAGGGTTTACAATACGAGAATTGTCGTCGAGTATACAGAAATACGAGCTATTTTCAGCCCGGATATAACCTCGCGGCAAAAAAGTGGTGCGGATTTCGGCGCTACCGTAAGGGCCGAGCCAGGGAAGGAACCGCCAGATCAAAAGGGAATTGAGCAGAAAGTCATCGGCGTTCGTGAGCAGGTTACTGATATCAGACCCGGAAAAGTTAAACCCTTCGTCAAGGCGGATGCGGGTTCGCCATTCATATGGTTTGTGCTGGTAGGTGAGCCACAGCGTCGAGAGCAGGCCGAACAGCGTACTCGTGGTGGTGTCTTTGGATATCCGGTCGACTTCAGAGTTGAAATTTACATTACCGCCGATGTTAGCGCCGTATTTCCAGTGCGAAGTGATTTTCGACGTTGGTGTTACTTCAACAGTACCGCCGCCGAGAATGCGGAAGCTGGTCGTATCCTGCACCAGGAGGAGTTTGCAGAGCTCGCCGGGCAGTAGACGTACCGTGACGAAATTGATGAGACTGTTGTATCCCTGGCCTACGCCGAGGATTTTATAGACGCCCGGATTCAGAATCCATGTCTTTACCACCTCGCCGAGTTCTGGGTTGGCGCCGAAACCGCGGCCATAAGCTTCGAATTCGTCAATACACACGAGCTCGTATTCGCCGCGGAACGGAATAGCCATTGAGTCGACCGTTTCAATGGCAAGCCCGGCCCAGTCGGGAATGACAGTTATGGTTTTTCCCTCTTCTACAGTCACGGAGCGGAAAAGCCGCTGATTATGCGCACCGCTGCCGAGTACGACTTTGTATGAACCGGGCTCCATGCTGAAAATACGACCGGTATTGCCCGACACGACCGTGCGGTCTGCCGAATCGAGAATATTGACGTCCGGTTCATTTGCTGCTGCAGTAAGCCGCGGAATAAAAATGCCGCCCTTACCGATAGGCACGGCGGCTTCATCGGCAGCCATTTGTTCGGCAAGAGAAGGCGCGTCCCAGCCATTTACTGCTTTGTCAAGCCATGGAAGACCGGTGCCCGAAGGTTTTGTAGCGACGGTTTTTTTTACGGTGTCCTTGGGAATCTCTGTGTTCAGATGCTCTTGGGTGATTTCGTCGCCCGGAAGTTCCGGAGGGAGTTCTGCATTGGCGGAAGAAGCGAAGAAGATCCCGAAACAAAGTGCTGCTGTACCTATTTCGCCGCCACATTTCATAGCAACTCCCTTACTTGATTTCGCCTGTTGCAGGGAGAGCGCTGGAGGTATCGGCCGTTGGTACCGCAATGCCATACTCTTTTGCAAACTTTGCATCTACATCATGGATCACCTGCATCATGATAAACTCCATAAGCGACGATAGTTCCCGGATCACGTTTTCGGGTTTGTGCTCAAACACACGTTTGCGGAGATCAAAACGATTGGTATACAGCGAAGTGCCGTCGGAAATTTTTACCACATTGATACGGAGCGCGATGTGCGCAAACCAGAGTTCCTGGGAGTCGTATTCATCAAGCGCCTCGATCATTCCAGAAAACTCGAAGTCAGGCTTGGGGCCCTCGTCGAAACGCCTGATCACGTTTGATACCAGGCCCGCTGTGAGCAGATGCTTGTAAACCAGATCAGTGACCATACGCGTTGGCTTGACCGCCCAGACACGGTAGTAGTAATACTGCAGCTCGAATGCACTCTGGCGGTAGACAATCTGTGGCCGGTTGTACGCCTCCTCGATGTCGAAATCCCGCAAGCGCAAAGTGCACGGATAGGCCCTCGGGCTCAGCCGGTTCCACTGTGCCGACGGGATATAATTAAGGAGATAGTACTGCTTGAGCGGAAGCGATCCGCACCCTACAAGTATTATGCAAAAGCATATGCAGATCGCCGCGTAGCGCCACAAGGTACGGTTCATCGCACATCCCTTTCTTTTTGAGATTCGCCCCTGATGAGCAGGGACGGATTTTCCGCGAGCATCTTTGTAAGCTGGTTAGCGCTTTCCGAGGCCTCACGAAGGTTCTGCATACTGACCGAGAAATCCTCCCGTGACTGCCGCACCAGAAGCGATAAGTTTTCCGCCACCTGCTTGAGCGCGATGGCGGCCGAGTCGACCGACAGTATGGTACGGGCCATCCTGCCGGCAGAGAATGCGGTATCGATTGTACCGGTAAAGGCCTGAACATTGCCCGCGATTCTGTCAACTTTGCTCATAATATGTGCGGCGGAAGAGGTAATGGTGTCGATCTTGGGCGCCATGTTCCCGGTTAGTTTACGGGCATCACTCGTAATTGCAGCCACATTATCAACTAAAAACCGCAGTGATTTCAGGCTGTCCGGATTAGAGAGCTGGTTCAGATTGTTGATGAGAAGTTCGATTTTGGCGACAATCGCCTCGGCTTTTCCGGAAATCGAGGAGAACATCGAGGCGCGCGTGGAAATTTCGGCGCCGTTTTTAAGAAGCGGCGCGGCACTCGTGCCGCCCAGAATTTCCACGTATTTGAGGCCGGTGATGCCGAGCAGTCCGGTGGTGGCGTACACGTCCGCTTTCATTGGGAAATCGGGCTGGACCGCGAGCGTTACCTTGACTCTCGAGAGATCGCGCGGCTGGTAGGTGATTTTATCGACTTTGCCTATTGGCACGCCGGAATATTTGACCAGCGCACCCTGCTCCAGACCGGAAAGCGACTCGCCCTGGAAATAGGCATAATAGGTTTTCATGGTCTGTGAGAGTTTCAGGCCGAGTGTGACCGAAATGAATAAGAGCAACAGGAAGATACCCGATACAACGAATACGCCCAGCCGCGCACGCTGAGCTTTAGAAATACTCATTGGTATGTCTCCACGAAATGGTCTTGACGCGTTTCATCGTGAAGCGGTTGGTTGCTTTCCTGCCGAGTAAAAAAGTCATACACCGGACCGCCTGTCAATTTCCGCGCCTCAGTAAATGGACCCTCAAAAAAGAGCGAACCGTCATATAAAAATGAGATATTGTCGGCGATGGATTCAATTGAATGAAGTTCATGCGTAACCACCACAATGGTAATACCGAGCGATTCACGCAGGGTAATGAGCAGCCGGTCGAGTCCGGCGGCAGTGACAGGATCGAGTCCGGCAGACGGTTCGTCGCAGAAAAGAAGCGGCGGATCAAGCACAAGCGCCCGGGCAAGCGCCGCCCGTTTACGCATGCCGCCCGAAAGCTCCGAAGGAAGGAGTGGCCCTGCGTCGGTCAGTTTTACCTGAGCGAGTTTATACGACACAATCTCCTTTATTACCTGCAGCGGAAGATCGGTATGCATCTGGAGCGGCAGGGAGATATTGTCTTCAATGGTCAGGGATCCGAGCAGCGCACAGTTTTGAAACAGCACGCCCACTTTTTTTAACACCTCAACAGTAGCGGGATCATCCTGGTCATTGATTTCAGTATCGAAAAGCCGTATTGAACCGGCAACTGGTTTGAGCAACCCGACCATGGCTTTCAGAAGCGTCGTTTTTCCACAACCCGAAGCGCCCAGAATCACGCGGATTTCCGATTGAACGATACTGGTCGAAATATCGGAAAGTACGTGCTTAGTTCCGTATTGTACCGAAAGGTTCCGGACCTGGGCAATTATTGATGACGTCATAGAGCACATCCTAAATAACAAATGAAAACAGGGCGTCGGCGATGATGATAATAAAAATACATGCAACAACGCTTGCTGTTGTTTCGCGGCCCACTCCTTCTGCGCCGCCGCGGACTCTGAAGCCGTAAAAAGCACCGATCCAGATAATAAGCCATGAAAAAATCACCGATTTAATGAAACCGGCAACTACATCCCTGAAAAAGAGATACTGCCAGAGTTGGCCCCAGTAAAGGCTTGACGAAAGGTCAAGATAAAAAATTCCGATGCACCAACCGCCGATGATACCGGCAACGGTCCCGCAAATAGAGAGTACGGGCATGGTAAGCGAAATTGCCCAGAACTTGGGTACTACCACAAACTGAATCGGGTTTATTCCCATGGTTTTGAGCGCATCGAGCTCTTCACCCACACCCATGGTGCCGATTTCTGCAGTGGTTGCGCTGCCGGTCCGGCCGGCAAGGATTATGGCGGTTAAAAGGGGTCCCATTTCACGGACCATAGTGATGCCGATGAGCGGACCGAGGAATACACCCGCACCGAATGTCTTGAGCTGGATGGCTGCCTGGAGCGCCAGTACCATGCCGATTAAAAATGAAAGCAATGCCACGATGCCGAGAGCCTTGTATCCGAGCTGAAACATCTGTTCGCCGAGAATTCCCCTTCGAAAGTCCTGTTTTTTCAGAATCCCGAGCGTGCCCCAGTAGATCATTTCAACAAGCACAGAAAGCGCATGTACAATGGTTTCTTTTGCCGCAATCAGACGGTCGCCTGCCCGTATAAGCGGACCATGAAAAGAAAAATCTTCTTTCGAGACCGCTGGCGCCGGTTCCGGCGCTGCTCCCAGTGTTGATAGAAATGATGCGGCGATATTCCGGAGAACGAGCTTTCTGCCTCTGTCTTTATACATTTTATCCAATATTCTAATGGCACAGAGCGCAGCGGAGTCGATGCGCATTGTCTGGGAGAAATCCAATATCAGATCACCCCCATTGAACCCTTCTAAGGGGCCGAAGGTCTTTTCCACCCATTCGCGGTCAAGAGCAGATGGCAGGGAGATGGTTTTTTCTTGAAAGGCCATAACCGATGCTGCTTTCTCTAAAAAACAGGCCTTCGCCTTCGAAATGGTTATTTACTGTAAGCGACGATATCTGTTAATAATAGCATCTGGAACATGTAAAAGCACTTAATTTTTCGATAAAAACATTAAAAATATCATTATATTACCGAATATCCCAAGACGCCCCAAGAAAAGCCGAAGCCGGGGAGCGCTTGACGAAATGGTATACCATATTGTCAAGATTTTTCAAGAATGTGGACAACTAGCGAACTGGGGAGATGTTTTTTATAAGATATTGATAATAAGGTTGTTATAGATGGTATTGCGTATCGCAAAATAGCAGAGCATATCTGAAAATAGTAACTATTTTGTTGCATTTTTTTCCTTTTACCCTTATATTCATAGCGCCTCAAATTTGAAAATCTAGGGTAAATATTTGAATTTAGAGCAATAGAAACGACCTCATTTTTAAAACCGGATTGAGGGGAATAATCAGCATGCAGCTTCCTAAATCGAGGCGTCGCCAAAAGCTTCGCGAAAAACGGTGTCTGTATCCAGGATGCGGTAAAATTTTCTTCGGTATCCATATTTCAAAATATTGCCCGGAGCATCGACAGGACCGGTACCGTATCCGGAAACGGACTAAACCTGAGGACGTCAATATTAAAAATCAAACCTTCAAGCATAGTTATACCGAAGTTGTTACCATGGTAATGAATTGTGCGCTTGAAGGATGCAATCATCAATTTGAAATAAAAATTTATCCCCGTCAATATATCTATCCAAAATACTGTCCCGAACACCGGAATGAGTATCGCCGGATCAGGCATTTACAAACAATTGACCGAGAAGACTTGATCGAACAGATGAAAAGGGAAAGTGAAAATTTTGAACTTGAACATGTCCCGGGCAAAAATGAGGTAGAGCATACAGATAAGGAGGCGATCGGTGACGTCGCGTAACAGTATATCTAAAAGGCAGTGTATAAAAAGAAGGGCTTCACGCCCCTCTTTTTATACTACGAACACTCGTTGTCGATTCGTACAAAACAGTGCGGGATGGTTTACTTTTTAAAATTTTCTTTCAGATAATCAAAAGTAAGAAACCTATCCTTGCTGCCGTCTTTTATAACCGTATCGTACGGTTTCTTTTCGTTTTTCACCCAATCCGGTTTGCCTTTTTTATTGACAAGGTTCCAGTAAACCTGCCGTACACATTTTTCTTTATGGGTCGAGAGCAGAATAGTATCCCCCTTCATGGCATAGATGCCCTGCGTCAGGAACTGCCAGTCTTCCCTGAGTGTCGGTTTAGTCTGGCCATTCATTTCCTCGCTCATTTCGAAGGTTCCGTCTTTTTTAAATGAGACCTTACTTTTTTCAACAGCATTCGCACCGTCCGTAGTATGTTTTTTATTCATGGTCCAGGTGCCCACAATCTGCGCGCTAGCTTTTTTTGCAAGTGCTTCATCCTGAAGCAGCGCTACCAGCAGCGTATCGAGCCTGTCAGCAAAAACTTGCGCCTGAAAGAAATCGCTTGTTTTGGCAGAAGAATTAATAATGGCCAGGAAGCTGTCTGCTTCTTTTAACTGCATTCCTGAAAGAGCGCTTTTCTGTATATTAAAAAACTTCAGAAGCGAATCAACGCGCGGTTTGGACACCTGGATCGTCGAGGCATACCATTGTTCCGCTGTAGCAAGGCCGCGTTTTACTGAGTCAATACTTGCCCGCACGAGCGTTCCGTTTCCCGATCGCTTTCCTCCTTTTGCCTGCGAGATATACACCCGCACAACCGAAAGCAGGCTGTCCGGCACACCTTTGACTTCAAGGGCTTTGAGCTGAGTTTCATAGGTGTCAATGGTCTTCTGACTGACGCATCCGGTCATGATGATACTGCCGGCAAAAACGGTGCATAGAAACACCCTGCTGCGCATAATGAGCTTCATACGGCTCCCTCCGTGTAGAGTGAAGATGAAGAGGCTTGAATTTCTTTATTAATAAGAAATTAATGCGTGAAAACGAAAGAGTCAAATAGATGTTTATTTTAAATATCGTGAGAGATCGTTGCGCTCCCTGAAACCACCGAGCTGAAAAATAGTCTCGTCCTGAACGCCCCTGCTCCGGAGGGGCATTACAATTTCCCGCCTCAGATCAGGGACCCAGGAAATAATGGCTTCGGTACCTGCGGAACCTGAGGCGTGCACGCCATGAAGGGCTGCAGGCAACAGCACGGTGCTTCCATTTGATACGGTAGCGGATCCGGCCGGATAACGGAGCAGGAATGAGCCGCTAATAACAGTGAGTACTCTGAACGACTGTTTTGCCGGAAAAACAATCTCTTTATCATCCAACAATGTAAACCGTTCCAAAGCAAAATAGCGGCAGGCAATGAGGTACGAATGCTGGTAACCGTGCTCTTCGAAGGTTATCGGCAGGATCCGGTACTGATCGCGGCAGGTCATATCAATAACCGAAAGCGCCTCCTGCACGTGGAGTTGTCTCGACCTGCCTTGAGCATCTACTCTCGCCCAGTCGTAGAGCCGCAGGGTAGTATCGGAAGTTTCCTGAACCTCGTAGAGCAGAACACCATCCAGGATGGCATGCACGCTTCCGGCCGGGATGAAAAGAACGTCGCCCTTTTTCACCGGAATGAAATTGAGCAACTCATGCAGCGATGAGGTTTCGACGGCTCTGGTGACGACTTCACGGGTGACACTTCGTGCAAATCCGGCAATGATCGAGGCATTCTCCTGAGCGTCAACCACGTACCAGCATTCGGTTTTTCCGAACTCGCCCCAGCCGTTTGCCCGCGCCTGGACATCGTCGGGATGCACCTGCACCGAGAGGCGGTCCCGCGCGTCGATAAATTTATAGAGCAACGGAAAATTCCCGAAGTTGTCAATTTTGCCGAGCAGCGTGTCCGGCGCTTCTGGCATGAGCCGGCCAAGGTTCACGCCCGCAAGAGATCCCGAGGCGACCACCGATTGATCCGCACCGAGGTTAACGATCTCCCATGACTCGCCGACACGCTGCTCGGGAGACAGTAGTCGGTTGAACCGTGAACGGAGCGCGGTACCACCCCACAGCGTTTCTTTGTAGATCGGCTGGAAAAAAAGAGGTTCAGCGGGAACGATCACAGGGTGCAACTCTTTCTATTATGCGTATGCGGATCATTTAATCTCCTTGAATTCCCCATCAACAATATTCATTTTTTGTTTATCGAAATGCTCTTCTTCAAAGCGTTTGACCGGTGTGCGTTTTTTTTGCACTGCCTGCAGTACAAGTGAAAGAACCGTGCGAAGGATGAGCACGATAAAAATGATCTCGAGGATTCTCATCACAACCATAAGGACGCTGCTTTGGAAAAAATCTGCAAATTATGTATCTTTTTCATCTTTCACCGCAGAAGAATCGGTGGATATAAATAATAATTGCTGTACCAAACCGTATTAAAAATATTATAAAAAACACTTTCGGTGCTGGAAAACCGGTCATATTTTTTCCGTAAAGGAGTGTTCATGAGTGTCGATATCGCAAAACTCAACGAAAGAATCAAGGAGGAGAGCAGCTTTGTAACGCTGCTGAAGAATGAAATCGGCAAGGTGATTGTCGGACAGTCGAAGACGATCGACCGTCTGCTTATCGGGCTCCTTACCCGTGGCCATCTGCTGCTTGAGGGTGTGCCCGGACTGGCGAAAACGCTTGCCGTCTCGACCCTGGCAAAGGCGGTTGATACGGGATTCCGGCGTATTCAGTTCACCCCTGACTTGCTTCCAGCCGACCTTGTCGGTACCCTGGTGTATAACCAGAAGAGCGGCGAATTCGTGGCGAAAAAAGGACCGCTGTTTTCCAACATCATTCTTGCCGATGAAATCAACCGCGCTCCGGCAAAGGTGCAGAGTGCGCTCCTGGAAGCCATGCAGGAACGCCAGGTGACGATCGGCGAGACAACCTACCCGCTTGTTGAGCCGTTCCTTGTACTCGCGACACAGAACCCGATTGAACAGGAAGGAACCTATCCGCTGCCCGAAGCCCAGGTAGACCGCTTCATGCTCAAGGTGAAAATCGTCTATCCCTCGCGGGAAGAGGAAAAACAGATATTGCAGCGCATGGCGACTGGAGAGATACCGGAGGTGCAGAAAGTTATCACAGTAAACAAGATCCTTTCGGCCCGATCCGTGGTGAATGAAATTTACATGGATCCGAAAGTTGAAGATTATATCGTCAATATCGTATTTGCAAGCCGCGAGCCTGGCAGTGCCGGCCTCGCCGACCTTAAGGAGCTCGTCGCCTGGGGAGCCTCGCCGCGTGCCACGCTCTTTCTCACCCAGGCAGCGCGCGCCCACGCCTTTATCCGGGGACGCGGGTATGTAACACCGGAGGATGTTAAATCTATCGGTATGGACGTGCTGCGGCACCGTATCATCGTGACCTACGAGGCGGAAGCTGAAAACATCTCTTCTGAAGATATCGTCCAGAAAATATTTGACAGAGTAGAAGTCCCCTGATAGAGTAAAAGCGAAGGAGGAGCCCATGATTCCCCGGGAAGTGCTTCAGAAAGTCCGCCGGATTGAAATCAGGACCAAGAGCGTTGTTGACTCGATCCTCTCCGGCGAGTACCACAGCGTATTCAAGGGACGCGGCATGGAGTTCTCAGAAGTGCGCGCATACGTGGAAGGTGACGATATCCGGAACATCGACTGGAACGTGACGGCCCGGATGAATTCTCTTTTTGTTAAAAAGCATGTGGAGGAGCGGGAACTGACCGTCATGCTGCTTGTCGACGCCTCTGCGTCCGGCAGTTTCGGGAGCGTAAACAAGTTCAAGGGTGAAATGGGGGTTGAGCTGTGCGCACTCCTTGCTTTTTCGGCAATAAAGAACAACGACCGCGTGGGCCTCATCATTTTCACTTCCGAGATCGAACGGTATATTCCGCCGCAGAAGGGAAAGAATCACGTGCTGCACGTTATACGCGAGCTCCTTTATTTCGAGCCCAGGCACAGGGGCACCAACGTCGCCGAAGCGCTTTCGTTTCTGAACCGCGTACAGCGCCGCAAAGCGGTTGTGTTCCTGGTGTCCGATTTCTTCACCCCGCCGTTTACGAGTCCCCTGCGGGTGACCGCGAAGCGCCACGACCTTGTCGCCGTGACCCTGCGCGATCCGCGGGAAACCGAAATGCCGGATATCGGACTCATCGAACTTGAGGACGCAGAGGCGGGCGGCGCCGTGCTTGTGGATTCGTCATCAAGGGAATTCAGGAATAGTTACAGGAAAGAAATGGAAAACCGGGCCGCCGCAACTTCTCAAACCTTTAAAGCAAACGGCGTGGATGAGATTCAGGTTTCCACGGCGACCGATTACGTGGAGCCGCTGGTTAAGTTTTTCAGGAAACGGGAGAAAGCGGGTCGATAAAAATCGGCTGCTTTCCTTACTTACCTAACGCACGGTTAATGATTTTTTCTGTTGTTTCATAACGCCGGTTTTAAAAATGATATCTGTCAATAATTTACCTTTAAAACAGGTGTCTGATTAATGTATATTAATTTGCCAATTCCGGCGGATGTGCCCGTGTTCCGCTCATAACAAGCATGAAGGAGGAAGGTATTTCTGAACTTCTCTCTATTATCGCCGCACCGATAAGCGAAGCGCAGCCGTTCGGTGCGAATATCAACCACGATTCTGATTTTGACACGCTCAAGACTGAATTCGGCAAGATCGGCAATCTTGACCTTGACCTGATTGAAACAACAGCAACCAGAATCCTGAAAGAAAAAGCAAAGGATATCCGGGTTCTTTCGTTTCTGGCGTATGCCGCGGTACGCAGAGACAACTGGGAGAGACTGGCCGATGTGTTCGACGGGCTTGCCCAGCTTGCAGCCAAAAATTTCGATGCGCTGCAGCCGGACCGCGAACGGGCAAAAGAGCTTGCCTTCAAGTGGCTCTCCGAAGACCGGTTCACCACCCCGCTTGCGGAAAAAAAACCGGCAGAGGCTGATTACCCGCAAATGAGCAGACTCCTTAATGCGCTTGCTAAACTGAAGCCTGTTCTTGAGCAGAAATTTCCGCAACTTACGCTGTTTCCCGGGGAATTCCATAAAAATGTTATTGCCTGGGAAAAGGCGTGCAAGCCCAAACCTGTTGCTGCGGCTGCCAGCACAGCACCCGGTCAGGCCGGCGCCGTTGCCGCCGAACCCACGGATACGCCGAAGCAGGCGCAAAGCATAGCCAGGAAAGGAGCACTTTTTCTTATCGAGAAAGAGCCGCAAAAACCCATGGGATACCGTCTCATGCGCAGCCTCCGCTGGGATCTCTTGGAAAAAGCGCCGCCTGCCGAAGCAGGAAAAACCCAGCTTCCGGGCCCGGCAGCACAGCAGCGAACCTATTTTCAGGGCCTCATTGCCCAGCAGGACTGGAAAACCGCGCTTGAAAAAGCCGAGGCTGCTTTCGCCGCAGCGTCGAACCATCTCTGGCTCGATTTACAGCGTACAATAGTAACCGCATGCGAAAAGCTCGGCGAACCATATGCGGCAGCCAGATCAGCCATTCTGCTGGAAACCGCCTATTTTATTAAAAGGGTGCCTGATATCGTTACGCTCAGTTTTGCGGACGGCTCGCCGTTCTGTGACGAGGCAACCAGGACATGGCTCTCCGGCGAAGTGCGGGCAGTGTTCGCTACCGGCGGTGCAGCGGCGACACGAGCGGCATCCACGGATCTTTTTGACAAAGAGACACAAAAAGTCAGCGAACTCGTTGCGGCGGGCAAGATTGAAGAGGCGATTGATCTGGTGCAGAGCGGCATCCGCACGGCCAGATGCGAACGCGATTCGTTCCGGCGGTCGATGCTGGTCGGCAATCTGCTGCTTAAAGCAAAGCAGGCGGAAATCGCGGTCTCGGTGCTGGAGATGGTTGACCAGAAAGCAGGAGTTTATAGTCTCGACAAATGGGAGCCTGATCTTGCGGTGGAAGCGTGGGTAACGCTCGTGCAGGCATACAAGGCGGCACGCGCCGGAAAACCCCCTAACATGCAAGTTTCACTTCAGGAAAAGCAAAATAGTATATTAACAAAAATCAGTTATATAGACCCGAACAAAGCGTTACAGTTGACCAAATAATAACCCCTTAGAAAGGCAGGCAGGTATGGCCGGAAGTTTTCAGAACGAAATTCCTGCGGCACGCATCAATCTGAAACTTGACGTGGGAAAGGGCAATGCCAAGAAAAAGGTGGAACTGCCGCTCAAGACGCTGGTCATGGGGGATTTTACCCAGAAAAAACGGACACAGCGCGTCGGCGAGCGCGAAAAGATCAATATCAATAAAAACAATTTTGAGCAGGTCATGAAGAGTGCCGAGCTCAAGCTCAACTATACGGTGGAGAACAAACTCACCGGCCAGGGCGATCTCAAGGTCGATCTCGGCGTCACCGGCATGGACTCCTTCAAGCCGGAAAACGTGGCAAAAGGCATTCCGGAACTCTCCAAGCTTCTGGCTGCCAGGAACCTGCTTAAGGATCTCAAGTCGAACCTGCTTGACAACAGGTCATTCAGGGCAAGGCTCGAAGAGATCATCAAGGATCCGAAGGCAGCAAAGGCGCTGCAGGAAGAGCTTAAGAAAATTGTTCCGGACAGCGCTCAGTAATTCAGCATTAACAATCGCACGGGCAGTGCGGTACTGTTATCATCAGACCATTATACCATTGAGGAGAGAAACCTATGGCAGAAACTCAGAAAGCATCGTCAGGAAGCGGCGAAGCAAAGGCTTCCGAAGGACTGGGGTACATTTACGAGACCATGAGCCTTTCGGTTCCCGATCATGCGGTCGATATTTCAGGGTTTAAAAACGCCGAGGCATTGGCCGAAAGCAAGGCGAACGAACGCATCGGCGCGGCGCTGGCGTTTTTTGTAGACAGCATACTCCGTACCACGAAAACCGTAGACCGGATCGACAAGGCCGTGCTCGACAACCAGATCGCCGAGATCGACCGGAAAATTTCAGCGCAGCTCGACGAGGTGCTTCACCACGCGAGCTTCCAGAAAATGGAAGCCGCATGGCGCAGTTTAAAATTCCTGGTGGACCGCACCGATTTCCGCAAGAACGTCAAGATCGACGTCCTTGATGTTTCAAAGGAGGAACTTGCCGAAGATTTCGAGGACTCGCCGGAAACGATTCAGGCCGGTCTTTACAGGCACGTGTACACCGACGAATACGACACTCCGGGAGGCGAGCCCTACGGCGCCATGATCACGAACTTCGAGTTCGACAGCTCGGCCCCGGACATCGGCCTGCTGCAGGAGGTTTCAAAGGTGGCGGCAAGCTGTCATTGCCCGTTCATCAGCTCCGTGGGTTCCAACTTCTTTAAAAAAGGAAAGGTCCAGGACCTTCCGAAGGTCGACGATCTCAAGACATTCATGGAACGCAGCGATTTCCTGCGCTGGAACTCGTTCCGGCAGACCGAAGACGCCCGCTATGTCGGGCTCGTGCTGCCGCGGTTCGAGCTGCGGTTGCCCTACGGCCCTGATACGGTGCCGGTCAAGGAGTTCAACTATACCGAAAGCGTCAAAGGCGACGAGCATGACAAGTACCTGTGGGGCAACGCCGCATTCTCATTCGCGGCCAACATGGTCCGCTCGTTCGTCGACAACGGCTGGTGCGTCCAGATCAGGGGCCCGGAATCGGGCGGCAAGGTCGAGGATCTGCCGATCCACCTCTACGACGTAGGCAAGGGCCAGCAGATGAAGATCCCGACTGAAATCCTCATTCCTGAAACGCGCGAGTTTGAATTCGCGCAGGAAGGGTTTATCCCGCTCTCGTTTTACAAGAACCGCAACTATGCGTGCTTTTTCTCGGCCAACTCCTGCCAGAAACCGCAGGAGACCGACGATAAGAACGTGACCGCGAACATGCGCATCAATTCGCGGCTGCCGTATATCTTCCTGGTATCGCGCATCGCCCATTATCTCAAGGTGATCCAGCGGGAGAACATCGGATCCACCAAGAGCAAGATGGTGCTGCAGGACGAGCTGAACCGGTGGATACAGGGACTGGTGACCGAGATGAACGATCCGGGGCCTGAACTCATCGCCACGCACCCGCTTAAAGCGGCAGAAGTGACGGTAAGCGAAATTGAAGACAACCCGGGATTCTTCAGCGTGAGCCTGGCAGTGACCCCGCACTTCCAGATCGAAGGGATCGATATCAACCTGTCGCTTGTTTCCCAGATGCCGAAGGGGAAATAGGTGGTTATTTTTTGTAGGGGCGTACGGCCGTACGCCCGTAATATTTTTGACAAGATGGCAGACACACTAGTAAACACATAAAGAAAGGAGTACCGCGTATGCCAATACCAGCATATATGTGGATGACCGATGACGGAGGCAAGGCGATCGAGGGCTCGGTCGATGTCGCCGGAAGGGAGAAGAGCATCGAAATTCATGAGTTCCAGCACGAGGTGCGCATCCCGACCGATCCGGACACCGGAAAGCTCACGGGCACGCGCAAACATGAGGCGATCCGCCTGGTGAAAGCGTATGATGCCTCGTCGCCGTACCTTTACAAGGCGGTGTGCGAGGGCCAGACCCTGAAAAAGGTGGAGATAAAGTGGTACCGGATCGACGACACCGGCACCGAGACCGAATACTTCAACCACAAGCTTGAAGACGTCAAGATCTGCTCGGTCAAGCCGATTATGTACAATGTCAAGGACCCGTCCAAGGAACGCTATGTCCACCTCGAAGAGGTGCAGATGCGCTACCAGAAAATCACCTGGACCTATTGCGACGGCAACCTCCAGGCGTCCGATTCGTGGAAAGAAGGAAGATAGACAATACCTTCTTTTTTACGTTGATTGTTATACGCCCCGATGCGGAAGCATCAGGGCGTTTTGCTTAGAGAACGGCACTGATTTTTTCATGCTTGCCCAAAGCTATAAAATTCGTTTTACTTGATTTAACAATAATATACCGGGATACCTGTATTTTCCAGTGATGCCGTGCGCGCGGGTGCCCTGAGTGACCGTTTGATATAAAAATGCCTTTGTGTGGCCTGCCTTTCAAGGCAGGTTCTTTTGAGGAATAAACGCAAAACGGCGTAGACAAATTGATTTTAAATCCCAGTAATAACTTTGCAGATTCTATCAGGGAAAATACGGAAGAACAACTAAAAGAAGTGGTGGAAAAAACTTCAAAGATGCAAAAGCCATCGAAAACTGATTCTTAGAGCTCGATAAGCCAGTACGTTCCTAAAAGTCAATAATAAATATTTTTAGCGCGAGGGTGCCCTAAGTGAAGAAAGAAAGTGTATTCGTCGTAGAAGAGTAAAAACCAACTCGTGTGGCCGGGGATTCATCCCCGGAATGTTTTGCGTGTCGTTGTTAATTAGTATGCGAAATGGGTATATTTATCAGGGAAACACTTACGGAGGTCAAGCAATGGATGCCTTGAAGGAAGCGACCATCGAAACTATTAAAAAACTGCCGGACGGCTGCACGGCGGAAGACATTATGTATGAAATCGATTTTCTGGCAAATGTCCTTGACGGACTCAAGGATGCCGATGCCGGACGGACGATCACCACGGAAGAGCTTCTTGCGAAAGCCGCTTCATGGGCAAAGTAGTCTGGACGCTCAAGTCGGTCACCCACCTCGAAGCCATACACGATTATATTGCGCGCGATTCCGCGGTCTATGCTCGGCGGTTCGTTCACGACCTGATCAAAACAACCGACCGTCTTGGGTCCTTTCCGCTTTCGGGCAGGGTCGTTCCGGAATTGGCTGTCCCGGATGTCCGCGAGGTGATTTTCAGGAATTACCGGATCGTGTATCGTGTAAAGGCGGGGCAAAACATGGTTGAGGTAATCAGTGTCGTGCATGCCTCTCGGGATTTCATGAACACGGAAATCATATAGCCCCACAGGACACTCTATGTGCCGTTTATTCTCCTAATACTTTTCCCACCACTTTTTTCACTATTTCCCCTGGAACACCGATCTTCACCACCGACGCTTCGCACGGGTGCCCTGAGTGCCAGGTAAAAGTTAATAGCCTTTGTGTGCCCTGCGATTCATCGCAGGCTCTTGTTTCGTTAATTGGAATTCTGTGCCGGTGATGATGAGATGAGGAATCCTGCGCTAAAGCGCAGGGCACACAGGAAAAGAGTAAGGGGGCACCTGCGGAATTTCGGATTAACCCTGTTTTACCCAATGCAAGAAAAGCGGATCGGTAATCTCGTACACACGCTCGTTTTTCAGCAGCAATCCTCTTTTAACAAGACCGGCTACAATTCTTTGAACTGAGGAAGCCGCTCCAAGCCTGTTGCGAGATACTATTGATACCTGTTCGAGTCAACAATATTATACAAAAACGCGTAACGCAAAAGTATGTATAGTTTATTATATAAATATGCATAACGCATGCGCCGTAGTACTTCGTGACGGCGATTAGTCAATTTTAAAAGCGCCTTGATCTCATGCGGTGCATTCCGCCTGCGTCGCATCCTGTTTCACACAGCAACCCTATCATTCTGGTCAATAATTTGCCAAAACGCATATCATTCTGGTCAATAATTTGCCAAAATGATAGTATTTCGGCGACACTCAAGTGGTACCTGCGCTGTTCAGATTCGATTTTTCACCATTGACACCATCCTTCCAAAACATTATTTTTTCCCTGTTTAAAAAAAGAAAACGTCGTATGCCGGATATTTTCTCACTCAAATTTCCTTCCGCAGTTCACCACATCACCTTTTAGCCGATACGCACCATGAGGCAACCCACCATCTTCTCCTTCTTCAGTGAAGGAGGAGAAGTCCCTGTATATATTGGTGACAAATTCGTATCACATATGCATCGGGATGTATGTTATACCATTGAGGTGAAAAATGCGGATTGAAAAGCGGGTGAACATAGAAGTAGGTGACATCATTTGGAAGGAAATGAGGTATCATGAAAAAACAATCAGTTAGTTCCAAGAAGGGTGAAATTGAATTTCGAAAGAAACTTTTTCAACAACAGGTTGAGAAAAAATCATTTCTTAACAATGAGTTTAATGCAGAAGAAATCGAAAAAATACTCAATAACAGGATTAAAAAAACCATTGAACAGATGATAATGCTGAAAGAAAGTGGAGTTTGTCTATCCCCATTCGTTGAGATCGGCGCAGAGAGATGTCAACGAGCACTTGCAATGCGAAACGATCTAAATGCCATCGGGGCCGCAGTAGATATTTCTTTCGATATGCTTAAAAGCTGTGATTATTACATGCGTGTATTCAGTAAAAGTGAGGCTCCGTTGAGAATATGCTGTGACGCGAATAGCTTGCCCTTTAGAAGCGATTCTGTTCCTTTTGTGTTTTGTTATCAGACCCTCCATCATTTTCCCGACCTTACCCCAATTGTAAAAGAAATTCACAGGATACTTTCACCCGGGGGTCATTTTTTCTTTGATGAAGAACCTTATAAAAAAGTCTTTCATGTCAATTTATATAAAGGGAAGAGTATATATTCTAAAGAATCATTACGTGCCAGCAAAACAAAGAAAGTTTTCGATTTTTTCTTTGCCGAAAAAAGCTGTAATGAAGTTGACCACGGTATTATCGAGAACGAAGAGATAGCAATCGCTGTTTGGAGACAGGCCTTGAATTCTTTTCAGGAGAAGAATGTTAAACTGCAATCCATAAAGAACATTAGCTCGGAGCTGTTTAACCCAAAGCATTATATGGCGTTTCTTTTAGCATATTTGTTCGGTGGAAATATATCGGGAACGTGCCGCAAAGCTGGTAGTAGTATCAAAAGCGAGATCTCTATTCTTGATGCCATCATTTGTCCTTTATGTATTGAAAATGGACGAGAGTCGAAGATAGATCAAGAAAATCCATGGTTTTCATGTAGCGAGTGCGGGAACAAGTTCCCGATAATTGATGGAGTAGTGTTTCTATTTTCCCATAAGAAATTTGAGGAGCTTTATCCTGATATATTTATTAAGGTTATAAGAAAATGATATCGCCTAGCAATGGCATGTTGGGCGTAAAGCCGCTCCAAATTGCCGCAGCCCTGTCAGTAACGCCTGCCTGCGCAGTAAGGCAGCCAGACAGAGCAGACATGTTTTTAAGGAAAAAGTGGCGGTGTATGTTTATGCTTTTTCACCATTGACTCCATCCTTCCAAAACATTATTTTTTCCCTGTCTGAAAAACAGAGAACATCGTATGTCGGTCATTTTTTCACTCAAATTTCCTTCCGAAGTTCACCTCATAACCTTTTAGCCGTTAATCACCATGAGGCAACCTACCACCTTCTCCTTCTTAAGCGAAGGAGGAGAAGTCCCTTTATGTATTGGTGACAAATTCGTATCACGTATGCATCGATTGCAAGCGAGGAACAGGTGAAAGGCTGCATTGCACTTGAAGACGGAACCGTCTTTGAAGGCGAATCCTTCGGGGCGCCGGGCGAAGCAATCGGCGAAGCGGTTTTTAACACGAGCATGACCGGGTATCAGGAGGTGCTTACCGACCCTTCGTATGCATCACAGATAATAACCATGACCTATCCATTAATCGGCAATTACGGCGTGAACGAGACCGACATCGAATCGTCGCGGGTACAGGTTTCGGGATTCGTGGTGAAAGAGGCCTGTCCCTACCCGTCGAATTTTACCTCTAAGAAAACGCTCGGCGAGTATCTTAAAGAAAATAAAATTGTCGGCGTGCAGGGGATCGACACACGCGCACTCACCCGGAAGATCAGGGTGCAGGGCGCCATGAAGGCTATAGTCTGGGCCGGCGAAAAAACACCAAAGGCAGGCGATCTTGTCGACAAAGCGCGTGCATGGGGCGGGCTTGTGGGGGCCGACCTCGCGAAAGCCGTTACCTGTAAAAAAGCGTACGAGTGGAACGCGGCAAAAGGTAAAAACAAAAGCAATGCTCGGTATAATGTGGTGGCGTTCGATTACGGGATTAAATACAATATTCTGCGTATTCTTGAGTCGTTTGGCTGCAAGGTCACGGTAGTGCCGGCAAACACCAATGCAGAAGCAGTGCTCGCGTACAAGCCCGACGGCATTTTTCTTTCAAACGGCCCGGGCGACCCGGCCGCAGTGACTTATGCAATCGAGACGATAAAAAAGCTCATTGGCAAAAAGCCGATTTTCGGGATCTGCCTCGGCCACCAGCTTCTGGGTCTTGCGCTTGGCGGCAAAACTTATAAACTCAAGTTCGGCCACCGCGGCGCCAACCATCCGGTGCGTAACGAGAAGACAAAAGCCATAGAGATCACATCGCAGAACCATGGTTTCTGTGTGGACATCGGGAGCCTTAAAAGCACCGGCGCAACGATGACACACCTGAACCTTAACGACAACACGTGCGAAGGGCTTGAGGCAACAGAGAAAAAGCTGTTCTGCGTGCAGTACCATCCCGAGGCCTCGCCGGGGCCGCACGATTCAGGATATTTGTTTGAACAATTTGTTGCCATGATGGAAAAAGGCTGAAAGCATGCCCAAACGGACCGACATCCACAGGATTTTAATCATCGGCAGCGGGCCGATTGTTATCGGTCAGGCCTGCGAGTTCGATTACTCGGGTACCCAGGCGTGCAAGGCGCTTCGCGAAGAGGGCTTCGAGGTTATTCTTGTCAATTCAAACCCCGCAACGATCATGACCGACCCGAACATGGCCGACCGTACGTATATCGAACCTATTACACCGGAAATTGTACAGAAAATTATCGAGCGTGAACGGCCCGATGCAATCCTGCCGACCATGGGCGGGCAGACGGGCCTGAACACGACCATGGAACTCGCCGAGAGCGGCGTTCTTAAACGGTACAATGTACAGCTCATCGGCGCCAATGAAGAGGCGATTAAAAAAGCCGAAGACCGCAACGAATTCAAGCAGGCGATGGTGCGGATCGGTATGGACCTGCCGAAGAGCGCACTCGCCTATAACCTCGACGAGGCGTGGAAGATCGCGCACAATATCGGATTTCCGCTCATCATACGGCCGAGCTTCACGCTCGGCGGTACGGGCGGCGGCATAGTGTATTCGGAAAATGATTTTGCGCGCGCGGCCCAGTATGGGCTGCAATGCAGCCGCATCAATGAAATACTGATTGAAGAGTCGGTGATCGGCTGGAAAGAGTACGAGCTCGAAATCATGCGCGACCGCAAAGACAACGTAGTCATCATCTGCTCCATCGAGAACCTGGATCCCATGGGCATTCACACCGGCGACAGCATCACCGTGGCGCCGGCGCAGACGCTGACCGACAAACAGTACCAAATCATGCGGGACGCGAGCATAGCGATCATCCGCGAAATCGGGGTCGAAACGGGCGGCTCGAACATCCAGTTTGCGGTAAACCCCCAGGACGGCCGCATGGTGGTGATAGAGATGAACCCGCGCGTGAGCCGCAGTTCGGCGCTTGCAAGCAAGGCCACGGGGTTCCCGATTGCCAAGTTTGCGGCAAAACTCGCGGTCGGCTATACGCTCGACGAGATCAGGAACGACATAACGCGGGAGACGCCGGCGTCGTTTGAGCCGACGATCGACTACTGCGTTGTCAAGATTCCGCGTTTTACGTTCGAAAAATTTCCCGAGGCCGATTCAACGCTCGGCATCCAGATGAAATCCGTTGGCGAGACCATGGCCATCGGCCGCACGTTCAAAGAGGCGTTGCAGAAAGGGCTGCGTGGTCTGGAGATAAAGCGGAACGGTTTTGAATCGGTTCCCTTCAGTCTGCGCACAAAAAAAGAGATTCTCGCTGCACTCACTGTGCCTAAAGCCGACCGCATCTTTCTCATCCGTCATGCGCTGAATCAGGGCATGACGGTTGCGGAAATCGCCGAATCGTCAAAGATCGACCCGTGGTTCTTAAACAACATGAAGGATATTGTTGACTTTGAAAAGACCATTACCCCGGCAGTCTTTAATAAAAACCGCGACGATCAGAAATCGTTTTTTAAAAAAGCCAAGGGCCTCGGTTTTTCCGACGCGCAGATCGGAACGCTCCTGAAGAAAGACGAAATTGCGGTGCGGGACCTGCGCAAAAAACTTGGCGTGATTCCGACCTATAAGCTTGTTGACACCTGCGCAGCCGAATTCGAAGCCTATACGCCGTATTATTATTCGACGTACGAAGAAGAGGATGAGAGCAGGCCGAGCAATCGCCGAAAGATTGTGATCCTGGGCGGAGGGCCGAACCGCATCGGCCAGGGGATTGAGTTCGACTACTGCTGCTGTCAGGCCTCCTACGCACTCGAGGAGATGGGGATCGAGTCGATTAT
>CAISVC010000243.1 GCA_903888815.1 uncultured Fibrobacterota bacterium | reverse complement strand
CTTGCAGCTATGATTATTGCTCTAAGCGCTCTTTTTGCAAAGCAAAGACTTGACAGAGCAACAAAACCAGGATAACGGCAGGGATTTTAATAATTTTGCATAATAGTTGTCCCACCTGGTAGTCTCGAAGACCAATTCCAACATGAATAAACAATCATGCTCAGCGTGGCTTTTCCATCCCGTTTCCCTTGCCTATGACCCTTTAATAGGCTCTATTTAGGCCACATGGAGGAATTATGAAACTCAGCGAAATGGTCAAACCGATCAGCTATCTTAAGGCCCACGCATCGGAAATCGTTAATGGCATCACGGGTTCCCGGCGAACGCTTGTTATTACCCAGCGGGGCGAGGCCAAAGCGGTATTGCAGGATGTTACCAGCTACGAGCAAACTCAGGAAAGTCTCGCACTTCTCAAAATATTGGCAATCAGCACCTCTCATTGTGAGAATGGTCGTTTCAAGCCGATGAAAAAGGCTTTTTCTGACATAGTAACCACAATTAAGAAATCCGTGTGAAATATCAGGTCTTTCTGGTTTCTGACGCGGAAGAAGATATCGTCGGGATCTTCTCCTATATTGCTTCAAATGATTCCGTAGAACGTGCCGATCATGTCCTTGAAAAGCTGCAAGAAACGTGCTCAACCCTGGAATACTTCCCGCATCGAGGCCATGTACCTCCCGAATTGGAAAGAATCGGCGTTCATAACTTCCTCCAGATTCATTTCAAACCCTACCGGATAATTTACACTATTTCTGATAATAAGGTTTTTGTACATTGTGTTCTTGATGGCCGTCGGGACTTACAGGATTTGCTTCAACGCCGCCTGCTTCGATAGAAGGAAAAACAGGAAGTAAATGTCGGTTACCGTGTGTGATTGAAGAGAACGGAACAATAAGGGGTTTCAGGTGGTCATTTATCCACCTGTCTCGGCCATATATTTATTTTTAAACTTATGATTTCAACAATTCAACTTTCCCACGGCAGCGGGCGGGGTCTCGACGAGCTGCTCCAGGGAATAATTCTGCCCGAGCTCGGTGCTGATCCGGCCGCGCCGCTCGAGGATGCGGCGGTGTTTTCACTGCCCAAAGGCCGTGTGGCCTTTACTGCCGATTCGTTTGTCGTTCAGCCGCTCGAATTTCCCGGCGGCAATATCGGCAAGCTTTCGGTATGCGGGACCGTCAACGACCTCGCCATGCGCGGCGCGGTCCCTCTCGCGCTGTCGGTGTCGCTCATCCTTGAAGAAGGGCTCGATATCGAACTGCTGCGGCGCGTGCTGCGTTCGCTGGCTGATGAGGCTAAAGGTGTTGGTGTCCTTATCAGCTGCGGGGACACCAAGGTGGTTGACCGTGGCAAAGCCGACGGCATATTCATCACCACGAGCGGGATCGGCATAGTGCCGGAAGGCAGGGATATCTCGGTGGCCAATGCAATGCCGGACGACCGGGTGCTGGTAAGCGGGCCGATCGGGCTCCACGGTATCGCGATACTTGCCGCTCGTAAAGGGCTTAATTTCGCCTCGCAGGCAGTTTCCGACTGCGCGTGCCTCCACACGCTGGTAGAGGCGCTGCTCGCGGCAGCCCCGCACACGCGCTGCCTGCGCGACGCCACGCGGGGCGGTTGCGCGGCAGTACTGAACGAAATAGCACAGGCGTCGGCAGCGACCATTTCTATCAGTCAGGATGCAGTCCCGGTGCCGCCTGAGGTTGCAAGCGCTGCAGGCTTTCTTGGTCTGGATCCTCTGGATATCGCCAACGAGGGTCGGTTTATTGCGATCGTGCCGGAAAAGGAAGCCGATGCGGCGCTGTCAGCCCTCCGCTCGCACGAGCTCGGCAGGGGCGCTGAAATCATCGGGAGCGTTGAAAAGAAAGGACGGTTTCCGGTACTCATGAAAACCATTATCGGCGGAACACGGGTCGTCGATGTTCCTGCTGGCGAGCTGCTGCCGAGAATATGCTGAAGAGCAAAGATATAAATTCCAGATTTTGCTTGACCTCTCCCCTGTCCCCCTAAAGGCCTGATGAGGATAAGAAATTCTATACGAGGCACGGCTCTCCCGATGGGAGAGGGAAAGAGGGGCGGGGGTCAAAGGGGTGAGGTCTGCGTCGCCCTTCAAATGCTTCTTGTGATACTCACAATACTCTGCACCGGCTGCGCAGGCAGGGCGCGGTATGGTCAACCGTTATCATCTGAAGATCAGAATACAACACCCTCACTCGCTTCGTTCCGTCAGACCGGCATGGCCTCGTATTACGCCAGGGAATTCGACGGACGCACGACCGCAAACGGCGAACGGTTCGACATACGCGACCTGACCGCCGCGCATCCGACACTGCCGTTCAACACGCGCGTCAGGGTGACCAACCTGTCGAACAGCCTTTCGGTCGTGGTACGCATCAACGACCGCGGTCCGTTCACCAAACGGCGGATCATCGACCTCTCCTACGCAGCAGCCGAAAAAATCGGCCTCATCGGCCCCGGCACGGCAAAGGTGGAGATTGAAGTGGTAAATTGAGAAAGAAATATCATAAGATATTTTGGATGGCTGAGCCGCGTCACCCCCACGTTCCTTCTTTGCCAAGCAGTATTCTTCTGTGTGGGAGGACGCACGAGCTGCCTTCTCATTCAAATAAAACATTTAAAGGCAATATCAGAAATGTTGTTGCGTGAGGCATGCGGAGGGTTGCAAAGCAAGTCCCGAAGGGACCGAGCGAACAGCGAGCCCGGAGAACGCCGACCCCGCCGAAGGCGGGGGCACGCCCAAAATATTTTCAAAAAATATTTATTGTTATTATTGCTCTAAGATTCCTCAATCAGCCATTTTTAAGTAATGCGGAAGCTTCCCCTCACCGCCTATATCCCGACCATACGGGGAGTATTGCGCAATGCACTGCGGCGCGAGGCGGTTTACCCCTTCTACGCCTCGTTCAAGCTGACCTCGCGCTGCCATTTCGGCTGCCCGTTCTGTAATGTCAAGTCCAATCCGGTCCCCGACCTGCCGACCGGGGACATCAAAAAGATCCTGCGCAACCTTTCACGTTCGTCCGTGCTCATGGTAAGTTTTGAAGGCGGCGAGCCGCTCCTGCGCGATGACATCGGCGAGCTGCTCCAATATGCGCGGCGCTGCAGATTCTACCTGCTCTTCACCACCAGCGAAAAGAACCTCGCCAAATATCCGCTCAACGAGTACGCACGGTACATCGATTTTCTGCATGTGTCAATCGACGAGGGGCACGACAATCTGGAGCTTTTCGACCAGCTGCCGTGGCTGTGCGTTCTGCCGCTGCAGGTGTCGGTGCAGACCGTGGTGACGGCCGACACGATCGACCGGCTTGACGAAAAGGTGCAGCGCTGCCATGAAAACGGGGCGACTATCGTGGTGATTCCCGCCGCTCACATGGACAACACCGGCGACCGGTTCCCGGATATCGCTTCACTCGAACGCAAGGTGCGCGAACTGCGTATCCGGTTCCCTGACACAATCCACACGCCCATGGGCTATTTCGAGGCGTACCGGAAGAAACGGTGCTCATCCGCAACCGTTATCATAGCGCCGGACGGACGGCTCTATTACCCGTGCCATATCCTGAACCGCAAGGGCCCTGACCTGCGCACCACCGACCTCACGCAGTGGCTTGCCACCCGCGAAGCAGCCATTGAACGGAAACTCATGCGCGCCTGCAGGCGCAACTGCGGCTGGTACCAGTACTACTCGATCAACTCCTACACCTCGCTACGGTCAATCAGGGAGGCGCTCAGGCCGGTGCTTGCAAAAAAACGGAAGTAAAGGGCGCAAATTATTTTATTCATTGCCGGAATAATAAACATAACAAATATTTTTCTTTAGCTAAAGGCACCCAATGGGGTGTGGGGTGGGCACCAGTGTTGTGGCTCTGAACTTTAGTTAACCCCCACCCTCAAGGTTCAGTCGCGTTGAAATCAAAAAGGATTTACAAAATTTTCTTTAACCAGAAAGATATTTGCGGATGCGCCCAAGAATCAGCGCCGTGCCTTCCTGGAAGAGGCCTTTGGCGGCCTGAGCGAGGGGAAGCCGGAGTTTACACGAAACGTGGAAGACGGCAAGGTGCTCTAAGCTAAAAAAAGCCCCCTCTTAAAAACTGGCCTCTCGCGAAGGGGAAATTCGCATTCAAAGGGCTCTGGAAGGAGGGCGCGGCGCGGAATAAATTGGCCCAAGCACCCGCCACCCTCCGAATATTTATTAAGGATAATTCTTTATGGACAAAACAATGCTCAAGGAACAGGTCGAAATTATCCGGCAGGCGTTCGGGTACATCAACCAGTTCAAAGGCGAGACGTTTGTCATCAAGCTCGAAGGCAGCCTGATCGCGCACCATCTGTTCCCGCTCCTCATCCGGGATCTCGTGCTGCTGCACCGGATGGGCATCAACGTCATTCTCGTGCCGGGCGCGCGGGACCGCATCAACGAGGTGCTTAAAAAGTACGCCATCAAATGCAGGACCGTGAACGGCGTACGGGTCTCGCCGCCCGAGGCAATTCCGCTCATTAAAATGGCCGCTTTCGACGTCACGAATAAAATCATGACCATGCTGGCCGAAAACGGCGCCAACGGCGTGATCGGCAACTGGGTGCGCGCTAAAAGCATCGGCGTCCGGAACGGCGTCGATTTCCAGTGCAGCGGGCTCGTGGAAAAAGTGCAGATTGACATTGTAAACAAGGTGCTCGGGGAAGGTCTCATCCCGATTTTCCCCACCATCGGGTGGAGCGCCAAAGGCAGGCCGTACAATCTTTCGTCAAGTGAGATCGCTTTTTCCATCAGCGTCGAACTTAACGCGGCGAAGCTCTTTTTCATTGCCGACCGGCCCGGGGTCACGGCGCAGGGATATAAAATCCCGAAAGAGGTGTATGTGTCGAGCGACGGCGTCGTCTCCCAGCTCACAAAGGCGCAGGCCGGCGAATTTCTCGACCTCAACGCCAGGGACAGCTACGACGAGCAGCTTGACCTGGTTGCCTATGCGTATCGCGCCTGCAAGGGCGGGGTACAACGGGTCCACGTCATCGACGGAAGGGTCGAGGGGATGCTCCTCAAGGAAATCTTTTCCAACAGGGGCTTCGGCACCATGATTTACGCCAACCAGCACGATAACATCCGGCCCATGGTCATGGGAGACGTGCCGGAAGTGCTGCGGCTCATGCAGCCGTCCATCGAAGAGGGCGTGCTCGTGCACCGCACCGAAACCGACCTCGCGGAGTACATCGACAATTACGCCGTTTACGAGGTGGACGGCACCATCCATGCCTGCGCCGCGCTGCAGGTGTATTCCGGCAGGCAGGCCGAGATCGCAGGGATGGTGGTTGACGAAACGTATAGCAATCTGGGTATCGGAAAACGTATGGTTTCCTACCTTATCGAACAGGCCACGGCGAAGAAGCTCAAAGCAGTGTTCGTACTGACGACCCAGACGTCCGACTGGTTCTCGCACATGGGCTTTTCGCAGGGAAAGATCGCTGACCTCCCGCCTGAGCGGCGGAAGAACTACAACCGGAAGCGGAACCCTCTCATTCTGCGGTATAAACTCTCACGGCACCGGACAAAGGGATCGTTAAGAGTAGAATAATTTATTATATCTTTCTCTTCCGCCACCCGCACCAGTAGGGAATGCCGTCCTCGTCGCGCAGAAGAAGGACGCGGTCAGATGTTCTGACCTCAAAGGCCGCGATGACGTCCTTGCCGTTGAGCGAGAAACGCGCTCCCCTGATGTCCACCTTGTCATTAAGGCCGAGG
>CAISVC010000242.1 GCA_903888815.1 uncultured Fibrobacterota bacterium | reverse complement strand
GTCATTAGTAAAAAACAAACAGAAATTTATAGGAAAAACCCATACAACACCCCAATTTCTCGACAGCCGATATTTTACAAAATACTCTTAAGATTGTCAATTAAAAAAAGTATAACCGATGGACGGCATAATATCATGAAAAAGAATTTTTAACGAGCAGGCCCCGCTGCAGCACAATTCTTCGATAATGATAAGGCTCTATTAAACGAGTGTCATGGGTGGCCATCAGCACGGTCGTTCCCCGGTTGTTGATGGATTGAAGAAGACTGAATATGTCTCCGGAGACCTCCCAATCAAGATTGCCGGTTGGTTCGTCGGCAAGCAGGACCCAGGGATCATTCACTATGGCGCGCGCTATGCAGACACGCTGCTGTTCGCCGCCCGAAAGCTGGCTTGGAAAAAAAGAGGCTTTATGACTCAAGCCGGTTTCGGCGAGCACTTCAAAAACCTTCCGCTTGATCGCCCGTTCCTTTTTACCGGTTGCGCGCAGGGCGAACGCCACGTTTTCAAACGTCGAACGATCGGGAAGCAGCCGGAAGTCCTGGAACACAATGCCGAGCTTTCTCCGCAGGTACGGGATATCGCGGTGCGTTATTTTGTGGGAATCATAGCCGCAGACAAACACTCTTCCGGAGGTCGGAACATCGTCCATGTAGAGGATTTTCAGTATAGTTGTTTTCCCTGCGCCGCTGGCGCCGCAAAGGAAGACGAATTCTCCTTTATCAATAACAAATGAAAGGTCGTTCACAGCAATGAATCCGCCTTCGTACTCTTTGGTGACGTGTGAAAGCTCTATCATGACGCCGGCCTTTTCAGAAGAAAGTGAATTCGCTCTGAGTGCGGATGATGAGGGCGGAAAGAAAAACCATCCCATATTCCCTCAATAGAAAAAAGAGCTGCGGGAATCGTTCGGGCGATCGTCTCAGCGGCGAACACTTTCTGGCAATGATGTTCAACATTTTTTTCATAAAGGCGAGCATTTTCAGCAACCTGACGGTAAATGGTAATATCGTTGCATTGCTCGACACGTTCTCTGTTGTAGTAGCTGCGGCGGATATAGGAATAATCCCCCCAATCTTCAAACTCGAGATAACTCTGGAAATGATTAATCGAATTGGCTTCGGTCGTAATATCAAAAAGGAAAACCCCTCCCGGCAAAAGACACTTGGCTGTTTCGGAAAAAAGGAGCGCATACTCTTCAAGCGTCTGTAAATAGTTAATCCCGTCGTATAAAAAGACAACAAGATCAAATTTATTTTTAAAGGGAATTGCCAAGGCGTTGGCGCATGCGAAAGGCGTACGACGCCGATGCGCTATCTGACACATAGAAAAGCTTCGGTCAGAACCGAAATAGCGGAAACCGCGGCGCATGAGCAGAGAGGCAAGAACGCCGGTGCCGCCGCCCAGTTCAAAGATCGACAGGGGCCGTTTCCGCAGAAACTTATCGGCAATTCGTTCGATGAGCTGAACCCATTCTTCATACTCGACATGGCTCATTATGCGATCATAGATCGGAGCCAGCGCATCGTAAACCATGGGTGCTACATCCTGACGTTGATATATATCTGATGACGCCATCGGGAGACAAGCTCGACGAGTTTCTTCTGCGCCATGATGTCCTGCGCCTTCTCGGTAAGAACCTGCCAGTCATCTGCGAGCGTCAGAAGGCGCTCATTGACCCGGTCGTCAATACGATAAACGGCAAGTTCGTTCACGTCATTCACCACCGGCGTAACCGAGC
>CAISVC010000241.1 GCA_903888815.1 uncultured Fibrobacterota bacterium | reverse complement strand
TGTTCTCACAAGGCTTGAGTTCAACCGTATCGTGCTGACTGCCGCTATCCGGTGGGTTCCTTTTGGCCGGGCGACGTTCATCGCATCGCTCTTTGCGCTCGAACTTTTTCCTTCATTTGTCGATCTCCTGCGAAAACACGCAACAATTGATATGAGAAAGGTTATGCGTGGTCCTCTGGGGAGGATTCCCTTATCAATTGAGAATCTCTATGAGGAGATGGTGAAATTGGTCGAGGCGGGCGCCACTCAGGCAGACAGGGCTGTTAATGCCGTGCCTACCGGCAGGCAGGAGGCTCGGTAGGTGTTAGGGAATCAAGGACCCGATACACCTCTTTCTCCGTTTTTTTGTCCAATTCCCGGTACTTTTTTACAATGACGCCCGCCGTATCAACAATGACCACTGACGGTGTGCCCTTGATGGCAAACAGGTCCGCGGTTGTTTCTTCGGGGTCGAGCAGTATGGTGTAATTAATCCCCGCGTTCTTGACAAAGGACTTGACTTTTCCGGCATTTTTCTCTCCGAGATGGATGCCGAGAACAACCGCACCCTTGTCTGAATATTTTTTGTGGATTTGCTGGATTTTCGGGATTTCCTCCCGGCATGTTTCACACCACATCACCCAGAAGTCAATAACGACGATCTTGCCGCAGAAGTGGCATAGAGAAACGCTGTCGCCGTTTAAATCCGGCAATGTAAATTGAGGCGCTTTCTGAGCAAGCGAGGAACCGGTAAAAAAAAGCAACAACAGAAAAAGGGGCATTTTCATGAAAAGCCTTTTTATGCCTGAATTTTACATGCGAAGCATGCGTATCGGGAGGACTGCCTTCCAACCCTTGTAAGACCGCTGCGGATTCGCTTTTTGGGCCACCACGAAGCAACATCGTCCAGGTACACCCAGAAAGAATCCGTGATCGCGAATCCGGCGGTTGGCACAAAGGTTTCCAGACAGCCCTCCCGATAAGCATGAAAAAATCAAGTAATAGTTTAATGTTAAAACGCGCACTTTATTCCGGATTGAACCCAGAAATTCCGGTACCCTGTTGCAATCGGGAAGTAGCCGTAATGGCTGTCCCGCACGGCAACATCTCTGGTGCTTGACCGCATCATGTAATTCGCTGCAATATCGAACGAAACGGGAAACAGGGCGAAAACCGCATTGTCCACCGGCTTCATAAAATTCTGCAGCTCAAAAATCAGTTTCAACCCGATTGTATTGGTTGTAAACCTTCCAAGCTTAAAATCAGCGGTCAGATATTCCGGAACACCGGTGTATATATCCCTATAAAAAAATGCCGCAGACTGGGAATAAAAACGGTATTGAGGATTGATAATAAAATGATCCGCGAAACGGTAATAGCATTTCAATGCTATAGTGTGGCTTTCAATTTTCCAGGAATCATAGTAATAACGGTAATCGCAGTGGAGCGACGCGCCTCGCTTAATCGGGAAGTAGCGGTTGACATGCGCTGAAAATGCAATGCTTTTCCGTTCCGGCGGCAGGTTTTCGTGGTAAAACATATGGATAGTATCGGCCGGTGACGTGTTCGGGATTTCATAAACATAATAGGGACGGGAAAGATAGCCGCGGTCAAAAACATACTCCCCGGTAAATGACGCGAGCGTAGCGGAGGTAATGATTTGTGTAAAGCTCCCTGAAATTCTATCGGTCTGGCGCCTGCCGTCACCGAAATAGCCCCATCCCGCATCGCCCGGGGGCGGAATATAGCGCGCCGCGGGCAGGAATTGGTCATAACTCCTGCCATATAAAAATCCGACGGTCACGTTCTTATTCAAAAGATCCTGACTTATGGAAAGCGATCCGGCTTTTGATTTGTAATCGGGTTCTATGCCGTATATGCCGGTAAGCGAAATCCCTGTCGGATCATCACTCTCCTTATCGGTTTTACACTGTCTGATGATATCATCGTTGAAAGACACGGTCCCGCTTACCTGATGTCTCCGTTCGTTTATGCTTGAAGCAGAGGTTATTGCATCAACCGAGGGAGAAGCGCCTTTTATGTCCGCTTTTGAGGCTGCGGTAATCGCATCAACAAGATAAGCACCTGAAATGGAAACATGGCTTCCTGCTGATTTACTGATGGTAACGGTGTTTGTCGCGACCTGCACATCATTGTTGTCGCTGAAGTACTGAAATTTATAGGCGATATAATCGTTTGAGCTCCCCGCAAAAACGCTTTGCAGGAGCGACAACAAATAAACACCGGCAGCCGCAGTATGATAATATTTCAGCACCCGCACCCTCCGCCTGAACCGCCCGAACCTCCGGAACTGCCCTCGCGCCGCTCGAAAATATGGTTGTTGAGCGATTTTTCCTGCTGGTCATAGTGCAGTTTCATGATAGGATCGCTTAAGTTTTTCCGCTTCAACGGCGAAACAGAGGCGCAGCCGCTGCCGCCTGATAAAAGCAGAAAGCAAAAAATTACCAGCATCCATTTGCCCGCAGCTGCCAGAGGTTTCGTCACGTTATTTCCTCTTTTCCGGGTATGTTTATCGTTGCTACCATGTATGGCAGGCACATCCTTTATTCATGTTATGAGACTTTTTTTCAAAACTGTCCCATAGATACAGGCTTTTATCAAAGGTATCGCCCAGATTTATGGAATCTTCCGCTCTTTTCCTGAATGCCACATCCACCCTGTTGTTCAAGTGCGCCCGGCTATTTGCGACAGGAATCATTACTCCGCCCATGCCGCTGCGAAGAACCTGTACTAACGTATCAACGGTATCAGCAGGATTCGACGGGTCAGGGTGCCGGTCAGTACTGCATTTCACGGAATACACATGGCAGTCATAGCACTGCATTAAATCCTGCACTACATGAAGGTCGTGCGCCCGAATGTTCCTCGGCGGACACTCATGGCACATGGTGCACTTGCCGAACTGCAGATCAATTGATCCGTTCGCATGAAGTTTATCGGTTATGGGGAGGAATCCGCCATTGTCGGGCATCATCCGGTCATGGTAGACCTGTGCATTAGTTGAGTCATTCAGTGTGCTGTCGGATTTTATAGAGCCGAGATGGCAGAAGGAGCATCGCGTCATTGTCTCACCCTTATACGTCATTGTCGTGGTATCGCAGAACTTTGACGCCGCGAAAGAGTGGCATTCATTGCACGAGGCCGGCCGGACCGGTTTATTTCCTGATTCCATGGAATTCAAACAGCCGCACACGCCAAAGGCTGCGGCACATCCCAAAAAAATAATGTATCTAATAGAAGAAATGAACATGGTAATTAAAATATATACATAATTCTCACCGATTTCAATTCACACTAGGAGATTTTGAAGAGGAGTCACCGAGGTTGTCGAGCGAACATAGGGGATGCCTGCACTTTTCGTGCAGCGCGGGGGACCCCTCAGAGGGAGGCAATCTTTGGTGACTCCTCGAAAAAAAAACGTAAACATATATTTAATGAGTCGTTCTATCCGTACGAATGCAGGCCACCTAAGAACATCGTTGAAAAAAAAGTCAGGAGCGCGGCAATGAACCCTGCAATACTCAGGAAATGTGGTATGAGAGTTCGTGACCGTCTGTTGATGCGAAGGTGAAGGTAGGCAGAATAGATCAGCCATACGATCAACGAGCAGGTTTCCTTGGGGTCCCAGCTCCAGAAAGAGCCCCACGCGCGGTGCGCCCACAGCGCCCCTGCAAAAAGCGCTCCGAGTGTAAACAATAGATACCCGGCAACGATAGACCGGTAGGTAAGGGTATCAAGCAGAGACTGGCCGGGAATTTTTAATTGAAGGCGGGATGCCGGCGGAAGCGATGATTTCACAATGTAAAGAATGCTTGATGCGCACCCTATCGCGAACAACCCCTCGCTTGCGGCCGCTGCGGTGACGTGAATATACAGCCAGTAACTCCTCAACGCCGGCATCAGGGCCGACGAGCCTTCTTTGGGCAGCAGCGAAACGATCACCATCAGCATGACGATTACCATTACGTTGCAGGCAGATACAAGCCAGCTCTTTACAAATCTGACGACGATAAAATAGCAGAGAGCCGTAAACCACGCGGCAACGAACATATATCCGGACATGCCGGTTATCGGTATATGCTGAAATTCACGCGTCCTGAATGCAATGCCGAGGCTGTGAAAAAGAAAGGCGACTATCATTAAAACAACTGCTGCGCGCAGAACATTTTTTTTCTCGGTCGCGAGAAGGATCACATATGAAACCGCTGCGCCGCAGTAGCAGGCAAAGGCGAGATAAAAAAATTTCGTGCTCAGCAGATTTTCCATGGTTGACTACTTCTTTATCGATAATCCTTCGGGGTAATGCTTTTTGATGAATTTCTCCAGATCGTCATTGCCGCTTTTAAGCAGGTCCGGACAGGCGCGCAGTGCTTTGGCCGGGTTCCTGCGCAGCAGTTTTCCAAGCTCACCGCGGTATACTATCCGTGATTTGGTCACCACGATCTTCGTTGCCAGAAACGCGTCCGAGCCGGTTGCTATCAGAAAATGGAGCCAGAGTGAAACGCAGAAGGTAAACACCATGGCCGATAAAAACGCGCGCGAAAACGGTTTCCCGAAAGAAACATACAACAGGGCCAGCGCGATTGGCAGGAACCCGAGCAGCAGGATGACGGCGGCACGGGACGCGTTGGACGGATCACACACGCTCAAGGGTATGAGCGGCTTGGGAAATGCAGTGGCCGGATTGATAATCGCCTCACCGGCAAAGAGCGGTTTCTGCCTGACAAGGGTGGAAAAAATCCGGATATCCACGATAAATACCGCTGCCGCAAGAGCAGCGTACACACCAAGAAACAGTACGCACCGCTTCAGGAAAAACCGGGTATCGAATGTGCGCCTGCTGCGTAAGAACCGCAGAATAAAAGCCAGGAGCACGAATGCATAGACCGCAAACACTGCAGTCAACAAATCCCGTCGCAACGCGATCCTAGAGTACTCCTGCAGCCGATAGCCGATGGGCGTCTCTTTTGCCAGCGAAGGCCTAACGGCGGCCGCCT
>CAISVC010000240.1 GCA_903888815.1 uncultured Fibrobacterota bacterium | reverse complement strand
TCAACGACGCTGCCGTTCAATTCGAGTTTCGGGCTGATCACGGTCCAGGGAGTAAAAAAGCCGATTTTTAACGGATATAAAATGCTTCATATGATGGGGACGACACGGGTTTCGCTTACCGGTGGAGCCCCGGTAAGAAACAACGGGATCGACGGTTTCACTACGATCAATGCTGCCGCAGATTCGCTCCAGGTACTGTTATACAATTTCTATAACAACATTACCGTTTCGGGCGGAGATACCGTTAACCTTGCGATAAATAATCTGCCTTTCAGCGGCCCGATAAGCGTCAGGCACTACCGAATCGACAGCGTTTTCAGCAACGCCTATACGGTATGGGTGCGTCAGGGCAAACCGAATCCTCCAAGCACGGCTCAAATGAATGCCATCAAGGCGGCCCAGGAACTGGCGGAATGCGAACCTGCGAAGGACACGAACCTTGCTGGTAATTCTTACAGCAAGATATTCGTTTTGCCGAGACAGGGAGTATCGCTCTTTGTCCTGAGCAAGCAGTCTAATACTTTGGTGAAGAACGGGACATCATTTTCCGGACAGACGGCGGTTTTTTCGCTTAAAGCCGGGAAAGTAACACCTCGGGGGTCGTCAATACGGATACGATACGAGCTGCCTGAGGCGTTGGGCGCCTGGCAGAGCGTCAGGATCCAGCTCTACGACATGTCCGGTTCACTCGTAAGAACGCTCGTCAACGGCCGGGTCGCCGCGGGTCTTCATGACCTCAATTTTGACGCACGCGACGATGCGGGCCGGAGAATCGCCGGTGGATATTATTTCTGCCGCTTGCAGACGCCGGAAGCGGACCGGACGGCAAAACTGATGATACCGAGATAGTTATACACCCACCCACTCCCGGAAAATCAAGATACCTATGAGTAAGGACAATGCCATGAATAAAAAAATCAATACACCCGCCCCGCTCACGAAAAATCAAAACACCTATCAGTTAAAGAGGGGATTTGGCGTTGTAAACATCCCCGGAGAACGTATCAGTAAAAATGAGGAGGAATAAATGAATCGTAAAACAATGCTTGCGGTATTTCTGACGGGCATGATGATTGCCCCGCTGGCCATCGCGGCGAAGTTCACCATCCTGGTGTTTCCGGACACACAGACGGAGATGACCGAAGCGCTCACCTATGGCGCCATGAAAAAGTGGCCGGCCATGGTAAACTGGGTCGTGGCCAACCGGGTTTCAAAAAATATCCAGTTTATATGCCATGTCGGTGACCTTGTGGACTGGGAGACACCGAACAGCACGCCTCCAAACTTCATGTATCAGGCGGGTTCCGATGGTTTTGCCGTGATAGATGCCGCGGGTATGCATTACTGCATAGCGGTCGGCAACCACGACACCAGAGCTGTCGGTGGGATAAATGGTGACGGAACAGCGTGCTGGTGCAGCGGGAGCGCGGGGCCGGGTGATGTACACGCGAACCTGCGGAATACCACAACGCTCAATACATTCTTCCCTCCCGCCCGGTACACAGCGTGCCGAGGCAGATATGAGAGTACTAAAACCGACAACGCCTATCACACGTTTTCGGCAGGCGGGCTGGACTGGCTCGTGATAAACACCGAACTGGATCCGCGGCAGGGCGCCCTTGACTGGTTCAATAGCGTTATTTCAGCGCATCCCACCCATAACGTTATCTATGTGACGCATAACTATCTTTCTGGTTCCGGCACGACCGGAGGCGGATGCGGCTATGGCGACCTTGCGCCGCAGCAGGTATGGGACGGGTGCCTTAAGCTGCACAGCAACGTGAAACTTGTTTTATGCGGACACGTTTGCTGCAATGCCCGGCGTATCAACACCGGCACGAGCGGGAACAAGGTATATGAGATGCTTACGGATTGGCAGGACGAAGGCAATGGATGGCTGAGAACGCTTGAGATCGACCCCGATTCGGGAACCATAATGGCAAAGACCTACTCTCCGTATCTTAACCAGTACAAGTCGGATTCGGCGAATGACTTCAGGCTGACGGGCATTTCATTTGTCCCGGCCGCCCCCCCGACCGGTGTAAGGGGCGGTCCGCCTTTATTCTCGCTTGCAAAGAACCCCGAAGGCATGGAAAACAGCGTCCTGAACATTTACACCCTTTCCGGCAGGCGGGTCTATTCAATGACAACCAAGCGCAGGGTTGCCGGATGGGACAACAGAAATGCCGCGGCCTTAGGGATTAAACCGGGGAATTACGTATATGTGATTGCTGACATAAACGGGAACAGGAAGAGCGGAAAAATGGCCATTACATCGCTGACACCGTAACGCCTTGAGTTGTATGTAAAGCGGGTCGTCGCAGACCCGAATAATGAAGACAGTTAAGCAGAGGAGTTTTAAGATGTTGCAATGTAAAGGGAAGTCAGCCCGCTACCATTTCTTGACAATTGCAATTCTGTCTTCCGCGGTGCTGCTGCGCGCGGAAACAGCTCCTTTTTACAGCGAACCGTTTGACCGCTATGATTCTGCCCGGGTGCATTTCGGCGATACCACGACCTACAAACTGGTCGCCGATACCTTTTTAACCTGCGCCCAGATTAAAAATAGCGACAGCACTAAAACGCAAAGCTGTACGGATTCCCTGCCGATCGATTCGCTGCGCGGATGGAAAATCGTGCTTTCGGCCTGGACAAAAGCGACTGGACTTTCCACTCCGCCTGCTTCCTACAACGGCGTTAAAGTTATGGTTGTAATACGCAATAGTGACGGCACTACTTCCTACCCGCAGCTTACCTGGCCGTCCGGTGCATCGTACGGATGGACGCGCACTGTTACGCCCATATCGGTTCCCTCGGATGCGCAATGGTGCAAGCTAACGATAGGCCTGGAAAAAGTTTCAGGCAGCGTGCGCCTGGACAGTATAAAAATCGTGCGTGCGGCAAATATGAACCTGCCCCCTGCGCGTGATACCACGCTGCCCATTCGTGAGCTTGCGCCCACGCGCCTGCGGGGCGCTATGATCGGTACCGCCACGGTTGACAGTGCGGCAATCGCTGACTTCGGCTCGATCTGGCGCGGCAATCTGCTGCGTTGGCAGATGAATGCTCCTTCGGGCGAAACCAATGCGCTCGGCCGCAGCGATTATGAGACCTTGATAAATGCCGAAATCACTAAAATCGATAAAGCGCTGCCTATCTGCCGCACCCATGGAATCATGCTCGTCGTCGATATGCACACGCTTTCATGGAATATGTTCGCGGATACCGCAGCCCAAAGCCGCCTGATAAAAACGTGGCATACCCTGGCTGCGCATTTCCGCGACAGCGCCGGGGTCTGGGGATATGATCTGGCCAATGAGCCCAACGAAGACACATGGCATGAAGGTGCCCGTTTTTGGAACGAGCTGGCTGATACGCTGGCCCGCACTGTTCGCGCGCTGGATACGTCCAAAGTGATTATTGTTGAACCCACGAACTGGGGAGGCGCCGATGGTTTTGCGCTGCTGCGGCCGGTTGGATCACTGCGCGGGTACGATATCGGCCGCGTTGTGTACAGCTTTCATTGCTATGACCCGCATACGTTGACTCACCAGGGGATTGGCGTGGGTTATCCGCCTTATGGAGCGGTTTATCCCGGTACCATCGACGGGCTGGCCTGGGACTCTACCAGATTACGGCAGGCGGTTGCTCCGGCGCTCGCATTCCAGCAAAAATACCGGGTCCCGCTTTACGTGGGAGAATTTTCGTGCGTACGCTGGGCAGCTTCGCACAGCGCCATCCGTTGGCTGACCGATTTTATCCGCATTATCGAACCATACGGCTGGGACTGGACCTATCACGCTTACAAAGAATTTGATGGCTGGAGCGTGGAGTATTCCGATTCGCTGGGTGATATGCGCGCGCCGCTGGAAACCGATCGCAAGGCGCTGCTTCTGAGCTATTATGCGCAAAACAAGAATCCATATATGGCACAAACCGCCGCACGGCCGCGGACGGCAGCGCGTTTTACCGGCGAACATGCGCTCTGCATAACGGGCAATTGCTCGCCGGCCGTGCGGCTATCTGGTTTGTCAAGCAGTGTGCGCGTGGTTAACCTGCAGGGACGCGCCGTGGCGAGCCTCAAGCCTCTGGATGGCGCCGTGGCATTAATGAGCCGACAGCTTCCGCCTGGTCTTTATATTTGCAGTACTACGCTCGACGCTCGCGTGCGGTCTTTTAAAATCATGCTGACGGAACAATAAAGCGCGACCGTTTGAATCAATGCCAGTTCGACAAGGAGAGGTCAATGGCCTTTCTGAAAACGATAACAGCAAACGTCCGCGGTTTCGCCGTGCTGCTTCCTTGCCTGGTTGCCGCCACGTACGCGGTTCCAATTACCCTGCCTGGCCCTGCATGGCTGCGCGACGCGGTCATTATAGAAGTACCGGTGCGCGGTTTCAACATGCCCGATTACAATACGCCATCAAGCTGGAAAAACTTCTGCGGCGACGGCACCTATAAAGGGGTCACGGAGAAACTGGATTTTATCAAATCATTCTATAATCTCACGATTGGAAGACGGGCCGAATTCGGCGCTCTTTATTTCAATGGCGCGATTGATGATATACGGATCTATAAGCGGGTATTAAACAGCGGAGAAATAGCAACCCTCTATGCAGGGAAACATTAAACAGGCATAAAAAAGATGCCGGTTACTCTCCCGTCAACTCCACCCGTTCGTCCGCGGCCATCTGGATTTCGAGCACCGCTCCCTGTGCTGCGGCCGCGCCTTTTGCCCGCTGCACCGACACCTTGCCGATCCAGGGGTTGGCAAGGCGGAATATCCCGGCCGTATTCGCCTTGACGCTCACCCTGATAACCTTGCCGTTGCGCCTCGTTGCACCGACCTCGAAAGCGCCTTCGGTGCGTATATTATCGAATGACACATCTTTCCATCGCTGCGGAGCGCCGGCAAAAAGGTAGTTGACGCCGCGCCGGGAGGAGAGCAGCAGTTCAAGAATCTGGCCCGTGGTTGCCATGAATGCGTCGAGGTTCAGAATCTCGTTCCGTCCGGCCTGTGCGGACCGCGATCCTCCCGGAGCCGTAAATCCGGCAAAGATCGGCTCAAGCACCGCGGCATTGCCTTCATTCATGAAGATACGCTCCCATATTTCGAGCAGTACTTCGGCCATGTCGGAATTCCTGATACGCATATGGATCGCGCTCGCCCACGGCAGGCTGCACGACCCCCAGGCGCCCATACCCTGGTCGATCCAGGTTGCTACGGCGCGCTCCAGCGCGACGAGTTGTTCTTTATCGTCAAGATCAAGGGTTTCGAACGGCCACACGCCGGCGAGATGGCCGTGAAAGGCATGACTGTCGTCAAGCGCCACGCCGTCGAACACCCCGATCTCCTTTTCCTGCTCGCCGCTCGCGGTCGGTGTTTCGCACGTTCCGGTTTTCGGAAGCAGGGACCCGATCTCGTTCCAGATTTTTTTCGGTTCTTCGCCGAGCAGCTGCGCTGAAGTGGTACAGCTTTCTGCAAGAAAGTGAATGCAGGCGAGCTGGAGGCTCGCGTTTTTCCCCTGGCTGCCGAGATCGCTGCCCCGGAAACCGAGTGAAAAGCCGACCGGAAGCGCGAATCGTCCGTCTTTTTTTTCAAGCATTGCCTCGTATGCCCGCATGACCGACTGCATGAAAGGGTAGGCGGTGCCGCGCAGGAACTCGATGTCCTGCGTGTAAAGGTAGTAGCGGTACATGAGCTCGGCGACAAAAGTCGCGTAGCTTGGATCGATCAGGTCTGCCCATGATGTCTGGAGCCGGCCGCACCGGTCGTCGATCAGCTGGGGAAGGAGAATACCGTCTTCAATGCCGAACGCGGCCCGCGCATACTCCTGCAGCTTCCCTTTCCATGAGTCAACCATAGTGAAAAACGATTTGCAGTGGTGCATGAGATTGGTGCGGAACGCAGGCCAGTAGCACATACGCGCGTTGGCCACCGCATGATAACCGCTTTTAAACGGCGGTTCGCCCTTTTCGTCGATCCACGGGCCGTAGAGCGTCGGCACCACGCCTCCCGGTGTCGTGAGCGAGGCGAATATATACGTTCCGTAATAGTACAGGAAGGAAAGCATCTCGTTCGGGATCTCGATATGCGGCACCCAGCGCCAGTGGTTGGCCCAGAAAGTGGCGCTTGCGGTGCGGATCGCGTCGGAACCATGCTTCT
>CAISVC010000239.1 GCA_903888815.1 uncultured Fibrobacterota bacterium | reverse complement strand
GAGTGTTCGAGGCCCATGGAAACGAAGGCCATGATCGGGAACCAGATACCGAAGAACTTACCTGCCGCATCATCTGCACAGATGCCGAGCAGGATAGCGAGGTTGACAAGCCAGTTGCAGCCAATACCTTTCAGGAATGCTGAATAGAAGCCCATCATGCCGACATACCCGGTCTTTGCTCCCGCGATGGCAATCGCCCTGGTACCGAATGCGGTAATCGTTGCGGCACCTGCTGCATTCCATGTGACAAACGGTCCGTTTGCCATGATATATGCCCAGCAGACCGAGCCGATAAAGTTTCCAATGTAGACCAGGACCCACAGCTTAGCGACATCCGCCCAGCTGATCTTATGGATGAATGCTGCCATCGGGGCGAGCATTGCGTCGCCCGTGAAGAGCTCAGCACCGGTAAGAACGGTGATAATAAGCCCAACCGGGAACACGGCTCCCAGGATCAGCTGTGCCATACCTGCTGATGCGAAACCACCTGCAATAGGAGCAGTAACGTTTGCGGCAATTTGAGCCGGCGTTAATGCTGCATAGGTAATACCAGTACTGCAGACCGTTGCGAGCGCACCACCCATTGCGATGTACGCGCCCGACATGAACCCGCGAAGGACCATGTTCCAGGCCGGCAGGCCAACTTTATACTTCCCGGCGTCTCCTGCTTTTGCAGTGATGGCTACCGGAGGATGAAACACCATTTTTTTACACACCTCTGAAATATCCACCTATACCAGCAACGTATTATACCACTTTTCTGTATAGGCCAATGTTACATTCCTTTGCTACGTTATTAATAATTTCGAATCGTTTGCGATTTTTGCCCAAAAAACGTCTAATGAGGAACAAACGGGGCAGTGTTTTGTCAACAGATTCTTATATATTTTCATGGTGTGTCACCTGTTTTCTTATATATACGGGTACCGGAAATTTCTCCGGTTCGTTTATGCCTGAAGATCTGACGGATACAGGCCGGACGCGCAACGGAGGTTTTATTGGAGGATTCCATGAAAAGCCGGCTGTCCTGCGGGACACCGGGAATGTGCCGGCTCTCCTGCATACAGAGGAGCAGGGGGACGTCCCCATCCATAATATTCAAAACCGTTGGCCGGGAATATGATATACTGTTTTTATTCCTGAGGGATCCGATGAAGTACTCCGCTATTACCGGGCCGATTTTCGAACAGCATGACTGTAAGGGACATGTCGAGTGCTGGGACCGGCTCAATAGCATCATCGACCGGCTGCCGGAACATGTCACCCGCCGCGATCCCGTCCCTGCCGAACCCGGCGATATCGAGCGCATCCACCATCCGGGGTACCTGAAATGGCTCCGGACGCAGTGCGAAAGGAACGTGGAGTTCGATTTTATCCGCGATTCCGTTTATATTGGCGGAAACTTTACCCAGAGCCCGCTTCACAGCGGGTATATCGATGAAAATACGTATATCAATCCCCACTCGTACGAAGTTGCCACGCATGCCGCAGGATCGGCCATCGCCGCGGTGGAGCGCGCGCTCGATGGCGAGAGCTGTTTTGCACTGGTCCGGCCACCGGGCCACCATGCTGCCGCGGCATGGGCGATGGGGTTCTGCCTCATCAACAACGTGGCTATCGCCGCCGCAAAAGCCTTAAAACTGGTCAACCGTGTCGCCATCATTGACTGGGACGTGCACCACGG
>CAISVC010000238.1 GCA_903888815.1 uncultured Fibrobacterota bacterium | reverse complement strand
TTGTTTTCTTATGGAGCGCGCACTGGCCTTCAACGCGCGACCCCAGCTCCTCGTCGGAATACTCGTAATTGTACCGGGCATTACGCGCGGCCAGTTTTTCCTTTACGCTCCCGGGCTTTGCTTCCGGATACCAGTCCGCGAGGTTCCTGCCGCTGTAGCGGATATATCCCCTGTCCGTGGTGGCATACGCTTTTAGCGGAAACGCGTGCGGTACGGCCGGAATTTCGGTATTGCATATACCGACCCCGCTGTTTTTAAGCGCCTGCAGGACATTCGTATCGTGCCAGCTTATGTGCCGTAATTCGATGTGTACGCCGACGCGCATTTTAACGGCCTCCGACGCGACCGCGAGCAGGTAATCGAGCTTTGTCCGGCTACGGTACACATGATCCTCGAGCTGGATGAGAAAGCTGAAAAACCTCCCGGTCTCGATGAGCGGGCTTACCGCATAGATATGTTTCCGCATGAGCGCCCTGGCCGCCTCTGCGTCGTTCGTTCTGCTGTGGGAGATTTCTTTGTACACCTTGACCGCATAGCGCATGGATTCCTTGCTGCGCTTTTCGATGTCCAGAAAATGCTCGATCATGGGTTCGCGGTAAAAGGTGGCGTTGATCTCTGCAAAGGAGAAATATTTCTGATAAAACCGCAGTCGGTCCTGGTCTTGCCGTTCCCGCTCGGAAAGCGAGGGCAGCTTCGCTTTTGTGACCTTGGGCGGATTGAAAATACCGATCCAGTCGTCATAATAATACCCTGAGGTGCCGATATAAAAACCGCTCTTCGTAATATCGGGCGGAATTTCCATGGGCTGCCAGAGTACTGTAAGTTTATCCATTGTGTTCTGTTTTTCACACATGCGAAGTGTCTTTATCATGAACAATTCCTGATCACCTTTACCACCTTCCCGAGAATCTGGAACGAACCGGTTTTGGCCGGATCAATGACAATGGGCGCCATGGCGTCGTTCGCAGGCACAAGCTTCACAATACTGCCGGTTTTTCTCACATACTTGAGCGTTGCCTCGCCATTCCACAGCACTGCCGCAATCTCATTTTTGCCCGCGACCGGCTGTTTTTTAATGACCACCATGTCGCCGTCCACAATGTGCGCATTGATCATGCTGTTTCCTTTGACCGTGAGCGCGAAATAGCCGTTGTTGCTGTTGTCAATGCCGAGCGCGGAAAAATCGAACCTAGTCTGTATGTTTTCAACCGCCTCGACAGGGGTGCCGGCCGCGATCCGGCCCACGAGCGGCACCTTGTTGTGCCGGGTCCGCACTGACACGAGGCCCCTGGTTCTGCCGCGGCTGTCCCTCACTCCCAGCAAAAAACCCTTTTTAACGAGCGCCCCGACGTGCTTCTGCACCGCATTGGGCGACCCGAAGCCGAAACGGGTCCCGATCTCCTGATACGTGGGCGACAGCGAGTACCTGTTCCAGAACTGTTCGATAAAGCTGAGGATTTTTTCCTGCTTCGCGGTCAAGGGTGTCATAATAATTATGCCGCTCCCGATTTAATGGGTCCTGCCGCAACATTGCCTCTCCACGCCAATATCCCGTCACCCATAAAATTTTCGATAATCATTAACCCTTTTGCCTCTTTATGGCCTGCATTTTAAGCCCGGCCATTTTTGCCGCATGGCCATCTATCCCCATCTTTTTTATTTGGTCAATGCATGCGGCCCTGTCGGACCGGAAAACCAGACCGAACAGTTTGGACATGATATTGTTGAATTTTTTGCACTCCCGGGGATTTGCATAGTCGCTGCACGAGGCGCATGACAGAATGCCATTTCCGTTACAGCAGCTCCTTATTCTACACCACGACGCCTTCTCGTTTTTATGGCACCCGTCGCACCGCTCCTTCAGATACGCTCCGCAGGCGCCGCAATACAGTCCGCAATAAGCGACCAATTCAGGGCTTGCCGCAATCTCACGCATGAAATCAACTCCTTTTAGAGGTTTAACCTGGCGTTATCGACAAACAGGTATATGGTGTATAATATACACCATACGCAGGCCGCTGTCAATAAAAATCGTCAGACTGAAGATAACAAAGGTTGGATAGATGGCGAGACCTGCCCATGCAGGCATGGTGCCCCCTTATCGGTCATTCGTAAATCTCATAGACCTGATTGTTCATGACAAACGAGACGTTTTTCCCGAGCGACATGAACTGCGACGCCATGGGGTACTGCTTGAGCAGGCTGAAATAGTCCGCGCTCGCGAACTGGATCCGGTTTTTCTTTATATCATGCTTCTGTCGCTGCACCCTGATGTCCATCCAGTTCGTGCCGTTGTTGTAAAACGCCCTGCCCAGGATGTTCTTCACCTGCTGCGTCACGTTCTGCACTGACCCGTCCTTGGCCTTGTAATCAAGGCGGGCCTTTCCCTGAAGCAGTTGGTCGGCGTTTGCGGAATAGTTCAGCGCCTGCACCTCGGTGCTCGCACGGGCGGCGGCCGCACCGCTCGGCGCCTTCATCGCAGCAACTTCTGCTTTTTCTTTTAGTACAAAACTCTCGTCCATCCTTCTCTCCAGGCCGCTCATCGAGCGCGCCTCTTCGGGTATGCGGTTCTGACGCACCAGTTTGTCCTCGTCCTCCACGATAAGATAGCTCGTATACGGCGTGATGATGCCGTGGGTTTTTGCGAGCTGCGTGACCTCGTCAACCAGCTCCTTGTCCTCTCCGTTCAGCCGTATCTGGTCAAGTAGATACCCGATCCTGCGCGCTGCCCAGAGCGCACCTATAAAGAAGTGACCGGCATCGGTTTCCGGAAATTCGGCTTTGTAGCTGAGCTCCTGCGTTTTCCCGCGCACCGAGCCTTTGAGCAGAATGTCCGCACTGCCATGGCCGCGGTACCGACCGAGCAGGGTGATTGACGAACCGCGGAACAGGTCCGGGAGTGTTTTGGGATACAGCAGGTGGGCGTCGATATTTTTACCGAAATCAAGCGACAGGTCGGTAAAAACCGGCGACTGCACCTTGGTATAGAGATCCGAGACTTTTACCTCTATGTCCTCTTCGGGCGTGACATAGGTCCGGTACGCGCTCGTGGCTTCGGTGATTTTGTCAAGCAGGTGGGTATTGATCTCATCGCCGATGCCGAAGGTGAACACGCGCGTTTTTGCGCTGTTCACTGTTTTGAGCATTGCCAGAAGCTCGGCGTCGCCTGTTTTGCCGATCGTGGGTTTGCCGTCAGTGATGAACATGATCGTATACGGCCGGCTGTCTCTGGGCTTTGCCGCAAATGCGAGACGCAACGCCTCTTCGATGTTGGTGCCGCCGATGGCCTTGAGATTGTCGATGAATTTCATTGCCTGGGCCCGTGAGGAGCTGTCTGCTCCGGCAAGCTTGCCGAACAGCGCCTCGGCCTCGGTCGAAAAACGCACTATTTCGAAACGGTCGCCTGCATTAAGATTCGCGACGCAGAAGCGCAGCGCCTTTTTTGCCTGGTCGAGCTTTTTTCCTGCCATGCTGCCGGACACGTCAAGTACGAAGGTGATGTCTTTGTCTTCTATATCGTTTTTCCCGAGATCGTAATCAGGGCTGATATTCAGGAAGAAAAACCCTTCGCTTCCAGCCTCGCGGAATGTCAGAAGCGAAATCCCGAACTTGGAGTTGTCGGTGCTGTAATAAACCGAAAAATCCCTGTCCG
>CAISVC010000237.1 GCA_903888815.1 uncultured Fibrobacterota bacterium | reverse complement strand
CTACAAATTCCAGGGAGATATCAAGCAGTCGATCCTCTCGGCAATGGGCGATATTCAGATCGAGGTGATTCTTGACAATTTGAAAAACAGGTTCAAGGTGGAGGTGGAACGGAAGCAGCCTAAAATTTCCTACCGCGAAACAGTCACCAAGCCGGTAAAGTACGTTGAATACACGCATAAAAAACAATCAGGCGGTGCAGGCCAGTATGCGAGGGTTTTTATCGACCTTGAGCCGCTTCCGCGCGGAGGCGGTTATGAATTTATCGACAAGATCGTTGGGGGTGTTATTGACCAGTCGTTTCGCCCTTCGGTCGATAAAGGTGTCCATGCCAAGCTTGAAGAAGGAATTATAGCCGGATATCCGATCGTCGATGTACGGGTATCGCTGGTTGATGGAAAGACCCACCCCGTTGATTCCAAGGACATCGCGTTTCAGGTCGCAGGCCGGGAAGTCTTTAAAAAGGCCTTCGAAATGGCTTCACCTATCATGCTTGAACCTGTTGTTGATCTTAAAGTTACGGTGCCTGATGAATACACCGGAGATATTATGGGTGATCTCTCATCCCGCCGCGGAAAAATCGGCGGCATGACGCCGGAAGGCAAGTACCAGACGATCGTTGCCAAAGTACCGGCGGCCGAGGTCCAGAACTACTCCACGACTCTTCGCTCGCTTACCCAGGGCCGTGGTTTCTTTTCAAAATCATTTTCTCATTACGAAACCGTACCGAATGAGCTGGCAAAACGGATTATTGACGCCTCTGCCAGGCAGGAGCAGGAGACCGCCGCCTGATATATTTTTTTCAACTATATCCTGAAATATTATGTCCCACCTGAAAACCATCGAATGGGTCAATGATGCGGTTCAGATCATTGACCAGACCCGCCTGCCGCTTGAGCTCGTCTACGAACGTATCGAAAAAATTGAGGCAATGCACGATGCAATAAAAACGCTCAAGGTACGGGGAGCGCCTGCAATCGGCATTGCCGCGGCATTCGGCGTTTATCTCGGCGTGAGAGACACCTCCGGCGTGAAAAACGGTAAAGAATTTTCAGCAATAGTTTGCCAGAAAGCCGATTATCTTGCCGGTTCCCGGCCAACAGCGGTGAATCTCTTCTGGGCGCTTGAAAGAGTAAAAACGAAAGCCGCCGCATTGGCTGCCGAACTGCTTCCGGTTATTGAAATCAAGAAAAAACTGCTGGCTGAAGCGCAGGATATTCTTGAAGAGGACCGGCACATGTGCCGGCGCATAGGAGAACACGGGTTGAAACTGCTTGAAGGTAAAAAGGCGATCCTGACCCACTGCAATGCAGGCGGGCTGGCAACCGCAGAGTATGGAACCGCGCTTGCTCCGGTATATGTGGCTGCCGAGCATCACAGATTCATTCATGTCTATGCCGACGAAACCAGGCCTCTTCTTCAGGGAGCGCGTATAACCGCTTTTGAACTGCAGGAGTCCGGAATCCCGGTTACCCTGATCTGCGACAGCATGGCGGCAACAGTCATGGCAAGAGGCCTTGTAGACGCCGTATTCGTGGGCGCCGACCGTATCGCCGGGAACGGCGACACAGCCAATAAAATCGGCACGTACGGTGTTGCCGTTCTGGCAAAAGCGCATAACATCCCGTTCTATGTCGCAGCGCCTGCTTCGACCTTTGATATGTCGCTTGCTTCCGGCAAAGAGATCCCGATTGAAGAACGGGACGGCAGGGAAATAACCTGCAGCTTCGGAAAACAGACCGCGCCGGCGGGAATAAAAGTCTTCAATCCCGCTTTTGATGTTACGCCCTCGCACCTCATAACTTCCTTTATTACGGACAGGGGAGTTATTGATCCGCCTTTCACGCAGAACCTGTGCAAGGCATTTAAAAAGTGAATATCCGTTGACTACTGAGCGTTTAAAGTTATATAACCCGCATGGCGGGTCTGTTTGACAAAAACATGCCAAAATACCTATATTGATTTTCAATACTATAAGGTCATTAAAAGGGCTGAAAGGGGAAACAGTAATGGACTATCGTCGAACAGGAACCGCTTTATTTTTCTTGGCATGCATGACCGCGACTGCGGCGCCGACGGATTCGCTCATTATCGAAGGCTATTATTCAAAGGGCGGCCATTCGATTTCCAAAAGTAAACTCACCAACTTTCTGCTCGATCAGGACGCAAGTGCAAAATTCGCCGATGCATCAAAGGGATACAGGGTGTCGGCCTTCGCGGTCGGAGCCCCCATGTGGTGCATTACCACCGGAATTGCCGTCTACCAGGGAATACAATGCTATAAGGCAATTAAAGCCATAGATGAAGGAAAAGTGGTGGAAGTAAACTCAATAACCGGAAATATCGGCAACGTTATCATACCGCTTCTCATCGGGGGAGAAATCACCGCGTTTTTTCAAAGCCGTCTTAGTACCCGCGCCGATTACTCGCTGCGCAAAGCGGCGCTCGCCTTCAACAACAGCCTGTATCAGCAATCCTCCTACAGCAGGCCGCTGGACCATCAGATAAATGAGGTAAAAGCCGGATGGTACATGCAGGACGGCATTCTTATGCCTTCATCCGTAATGTATTGCGTACTTAAAGAAAACGGGGAGACGCATGCTGCCGCGAATTGGTCAACCTACTGCAATAAAGTGAGCAATGCTGCTGGTTTTACAGGCGCCATGCTTATTACGCTCGGTATTATCGGCTTCTTTCCGGAAGAGGAAAGCAGGCTTTTAGGAATAGACCATCGAGCTATAGAACATAGAAATTTAAAAATCGGCGTTGGAATCGGGTTGACAACTTTCGGCATCATCACCGCTTTCATTTCCACCGGAATTCGGGACAAGGCGATAAAAAGATATAATGAAACGGTTTTAAATCCAGCTCAGCAGCCTCAGCCACAGGAAAATCAGCCTTCACAGGAACCTCAGCCGCAAGAGCAGCGGCAGGGAAATTAGTACCTCTTGTTTAATAAAACGGCTGAGCTTCTATATTGTTATGCCCTCAGGAAAAGTCTGTTTTTTTAATGACATTATCGGCAATGGCTTTATTGAGCCGGATGATGGATCGGAAAAAATCCGTGTGTCTTACCGGTCTATTAAAAAAGCAGGATATAAAATTCTTCATGAAGGCCAACGGGTGAGTTTTGAATTGCTCAGGACAAAAAATGGCCTGCGGCGGGCAGTCAATGTTATTCCGCTGGAAAGATGAATTTCCGCCAGGTTCCAGATTACCTGATTCCATCCGACACAATTATTTTTTTAAAATAGATTACACAGGTAAACGTAATTATTTTCCATGCTGTCTAAGTGATTCCTGCTGAACAATACTTATCGATTGGATTAGGCAAAACTGTCGGAGCAATGCCGGGCAACCCTGCAAAGGCGTTGTACTATGTTTTCAATATCCTTTCGACTCCTCATTGCAGCGCTGGCGCTGTTTTTTTCAGCATACCCTTCTTCTGCCTGCCGGAAACTTCATGTCATATCAGAGGTTATTCACGGCCCCATTGCCAACTGCAGGCTCTGTGTGGGATTTCAGGACACCTGCGTCTATTCTGATGATTCGGGGGATATTGCCATAGCATTTCCTATTGCGGACAGCGCACGGCATACACTCTCCGCCGCTGGATTTAAAGACACGGTTCTGACCATAGATGCCGTGCGTACCGATAGCTTTACGGTTGTAATGAGGACCTGTGAAATTGCAAATCAGCCTCTGGAAATTGTAGTCACAGCACCGATGACAAAATGTAAGGGAAATGGCTACCGGCAGTCTTCGGTAAGTTTTACTCCCGATGAACTCAAGACAAAAGCCGGTACCGTGGAAGATATCGGCCGCTATATCGGCACATTGCCTTCCGTAGTGTCATCGTTGAGCGCAGGCTTTGACAATACGTTCTTCGTCCGCGGCGGCAGGCCTTCTGAAAATATTTTTCTTATTGACGGCATAGAGATGGAAAACATTAATCATTTCTCACAGGCAAACGGTTCCGGCGGTCCAATCGGATTTGTAAATACCAATAATGTCAAGACAGTACAATTCTACGCCGGCGACATGCCTGTCCGCTATCCCTCAAAAATGTCCTCAGTGGCCGACATCAGCATGAAAAGCGGTTCTCTGCATGAAGCGGGTCAGACTATAGGCTGTGAATTAACCGGAGGCATTATTTCCGCGGAAGGCCCTCTGATTCCGGGCAGAAGCTCATACGCACTTTCCGGCCGGTATATCGATTTTACGCCGCTGCGCCGATTCATCACCGACGCAGGCGTTCCAAAGCTCGGCGACCTGTACGGCAAGATTTTTGTGCTGGGCAATGACGATCTAGACCTTTCAGCAACAGGAATTCTTTCTTATAACAGATATCGCTATACCTATCCGATCGTTCTGGCAGCGGATAACGGCAGCCTCTTTTTCAATTCTTTGAATCAAAACGAGACAATACTGCAGGGCGGAGCGGGAGTATCGGCGCATTACACGAAGGGCCCCGTTACACACGAGGCGCATCTGGCGTTTTCATTTAGAAACGGGAATAAAGCCGACAGCCTCTCGTCGT
>CAISVC010000236.1 GCA_903888815.1 uncultured Fibrobacterota bacterium | reverse complement strand
GGGTTGTATTTAAACGGAAAATACCCGAGCGCGATTTGCAGGGGAAATTTTTCCTGATCATCGCCGAAAGTATAAATGCCCTGCCCTTCCCGGGGAAGCGTGTAGGAGTTGGTCGTGGTGGTACCGGTCGACTGATTTCCTCTGGGCGGTTGAACCTGCGTAACCATTGCCAATTCGACTCCGGCAATGATCCGTAAATGCTTCTGGACCTCGGCAGAAAAGGCAAGCCTCAAATCGCAGCGTTGATCCAGCGTTTTATTCGGCCACGTGGTCTGGTCAAACGTTTTTTCAAGCTGGCCCATTTGATAATATACGGAAGCCGAAGGGGTCACCTTACTATCGGATTCCCCGGCATAGGCAGCTTGAAGACATAGCAAAGCCGCTGGTATCAGAAGTACTCTTTTGCCATTCATGCGTTTTGTCCTCCTGGTTTTGGATACTTCAAAAATGATTAATGAAATCGTTTCTAATATTTTCCCCTTCTCCCTGCAAACGGGAGAAGAGGAAAAGGTCAGCGCCGAACGAATGCTTCAGTTATTAAGGAACAACGATTTTACTGCGCTGCGCAACAATTCCGTCTACCTTAACCATGGCACAGTACGATCCTCTGCCAATATTGTTCAGCGGCAGCACGCACGACGAAGAACAGATCTGATTGGCTGTAATAGTGCCTCTCCACACCTGTCTGCCGCGAATATCAAACATGCTGGCTTCTATGCGGCTGTTGTTATGCATCCCTGTTGCCGGCGGAATAATGAGCTCTATGCCTTTGCGCACGATGCGAACCTGCAGATGGCCGAGCAACGAAGGATTCTCAGGAACAGCAACCGTTTTAACGATGCCGTTTATCCAGAGATCCACCGCCTGCTGGGCGGCAAACGGTACGGTGAGGCTCTGCGTCCCCGCGGTATACTGGTACTGAGAAGTTGAGAGCAGGACAGTATTAAGCGTAACGCTTGTAGGTGCAGAACTCAAATGCACCATGACGGTTCCCGTTACGGTCATGGCCGGCGATACCACATGGATAATGGTGCTGGGATACGCCTCAACGAATATAGCTTTTTTCGCATCGGCGGCCAGATAATCGACATAGGTAAAGGTGTCCCGCTCCCCGGCATTGCCGGGGAAGGCGTTTATAACGACGTTCCTCGTGGCGTCGTAATTGGTCATCCACCGCTTGGAGTTGCCCGGATAAATCTGGCCGGTCACATACACTGAATTCGATTTGATATACACCGGAATCTGATACAGCGGAATAACAGGCGTAGTAAACGTGCCTGCCGCATGTGTTTCGGTCTGGTTGAAGAAATAATACCAGGTACCGGCCGGAAGATAGACGCTCCGCGTCGTAGCCGCCGATGTAATAGGCGCCACGAGAAATGCGTTACCGAACAGATACTCGTCTCCGATCGCGTAGGTGTTCGCATCGTTCGGATACATATACGGCAGCGGCCGCATGGCCACGCCGTTGTCGGCCGAAGTGTTTGCAAGGGAGTATACATAAGGAATAAGCGACATGCGCACGTCGGCCAGGCTTTTATACCGTGAAACAAAAGGTTGGCCGCCCACGGCATCGCCTGCGGCGGTATAGATGTAGGGTTCCTTTCCGTCAAGCATGTTTTCCATCATGCCGCAGAAGCAGCCGAATCCAAGCCATCGCAGATACTGGTCGGTCGGAATTTTCGTTGCGCCGGTCCCATATCCGCCGATGTCGGAACCCCATACCGGGAAACCGCAGAATGCGGTTTTAATGCCGTTTGCCAGGGCACCTACTAGTCCGGCCCAGGGTGCCCGGGTATCTCCCGCCCATACTGCCCCTATATACGGCTGACAGCGGTGATAGGCCCCGCGCGGAAAGTTAAACTGGTTATCGCCCCACATGGTACGCAGGGCCTGGTCGGTTACCAATGCATTAAGATAAAGATACTTGGGCTGTTTTTCCGTTGTAGGAGTGCCATCATACCATGTGCCGCTGGTAACTTGCGTCATTGTTTCTTCGCAGCGGTCCATCTTGTGGCCTTGAACGCCGACTGAATGTTGCAGAGAATCAAGCTTCTGTTTATACCACGTAACAGCCGCCGGATTGGAGAGGTCAAGATAGTAATAGCCCCCGTTAAAGTATGTCCCGGCCGGCGGAACTGGAGTGCCAAAGGTACAGGGAGCAATCCATGTCATCTCTTTTACGTTGTAGCCCGTGTCGCTGGTTATCTGTCGTATCCATGTTGCCGGGTTTGCAAAAGCAGCGGAAAAATTCATGTAGCCCCACCCCGTACCTCCGTCGCTGTAAGGCCGATCAATCCACTGCGCAGTTATCGGGATCTGGTTGGCGATAAAGTTTGTATTATGTGACAATACCTGAGCGCTGCCGGAATAGTTATCGTGCCAGATCACCAGACCGCACGCCCAGATTGGAACTTTTTTTGTAGGAGAGCGTGTTCCGAGCCCTTCAATGGTCTGGATGGTTTTAAAATATGCCTGATGGATTTTATCGCCGGTCGGGCCGTAGTAAATATACCAGTCAATGGTATTGGTGTTGTGCGTAATGGTGGTGACCCCGCCTGATCCGAAAACATAGGTCCCTTCGGCAAATGTGTTGAAGAAACTGCCGTATCCGAGGCTGCTCATATAGAAAGCCGACCATACCTTGGCATTCGGTTCATTGCCGTAATTTTGAATGTTTGCAGCGGTAATGGCAATGGTACGCGTACGTAAATCAGGGCTGTTGCCGTTTATATTCTGCTCCGTGATCCCGAAGAAATGATCGCCCTGGTCTCTCATGGTGATCATGACCGTGGTCACTGCGGCAACCCTGCCATACATGCGAATCCCGGAAAAGACTGGTTTGATCGTCACGGCCACATTTGTCGCGAGATTGATAACAAGGCTGTCTATGGTCGTGGTGACCGAAGTAATAGCAGTATAATTCGTCCCGCCGAAATTTATGCCCGTCACATCGAGGAGCGTCTTTGTTCCGGCGGACACATTGATGTCCATCGGACTATTGGTAACGGTCACCGTAAGGTTTCCCGCAGTCCAGGCAAACGAGCTGGATGACATTGCAATAACAGCGCCGCAGATTATTAGTACCTTTCTAACCATAAACTCCCCCTTTGTTTTGATAATTGTGATTAAGAAATTTTTCAATCGAGAGGCGACATCCCCTCTTTCCATGTTATAATATCATGTAAAAAATTTCAAGTAACCATTCGTATATGCAATATAAGATGAAAAGCATTAAATTTCTATGGGTAAAGTTGCCAAAAACATATAAATTATTTCCACCTGACCGTAAACTCCAACTATTAATTACCAGTACCTTCTCGCCTTATCCAATATATAATATAAAGCATCTAAAAGGGCAAACCTGCGGGGGAAAGCTGCCAGAAAGTTATAACTTATTTCCAATCGAGTGCAAAAATCGGCCGTATTAAAGGAATCGGAACAGTTTTCTTGCTTAAATAAACTTTTTTTCATATCTTCCAGGTGATATAATTAGTATTGACCAAAATGGAAAAATCAGCTCCCCTATCTCCCGGCATAGAATATAAAAAAAGCCCGACGCTGTCGCTCCTTGACTGGCGCGACAGAAGGGCCGATGAACGTCTGTGGCTGCTCACGAAAACCGGCCTTAAACCGGCAATACTCATGGTGCGCCACGCGGGTAATTCCATCTGGCGGAAAGGCGCCGTGATCGCCAGAAAAAAATCGGATCTCTACGGCATCGAGCTTGTCACGGCAGGAAATCTGCATTTTATTCAGGACGGCAAGGAATATATTGTGGAGCGCGGTCAGGTGTTCATCAAACGGCGGGGCGGTAATCATCTCTACGAACCGGGGCCCGCGGGATTCGTTCACAAACGGTTCGTGCGGTTCGACGGGCCCATCATTGAAACGATCACCGGTGAACTCGGCATCGAACAATGCGACGTATGCCGGCTTTCTCACCCTGGAGGATTTGCGGCGCTGCAGAAAAGGGCAATTTCGCTTATACGGGAACAACCGCCCGGCTATGCGACGCTTCTGTCGCTCCTTGCCTTTGAAATCCTGCTCTTTATTGCGCAGGATATCGCGGGTTCATCCTATCCGCCGTCGCTTTCTGCTTCCATCGAATATATGCGCCGTAATCTGCACAATAAAATTTCTGTCTCCGAATTATCACGGTTCTCGGGAGTCAGTGTCACGCAATTCTTCCGGCTCTTTAAAAGCCATATCGGTGAATCACCGCTTTCGTATTTCAATACGATGAAAATCAGGCGTGCCGCCGAACTGCTCAGGCATACGCTTATGCCGGTAAAGGAGATCGCCTTTAACCTGGGATACGAAGAACCAGCCTATTTCACGAACCAGTTCCGTAAAATAATGGGAGTGTCCCCGCGGGAATACAGAAAGAGAATCTAGTGCCGGGTCAGGGAAGAGGCTGGAAATTCTCATTTTTTCTTGCATATATTCTCTATACTCATATATTTTTTAACCATATGGTTAAACCATCTGATAAAACCATACGGTTAAAAAACGAAACGGCGGAAGAGCGCATCCTGCGCTCGGCGCGCAATGTGTTCATCGAACGCGGACTGGGCGGCGCACGCATGCAGATGATCGCGAACCGGGCAGGGGTCAATAAAGCGCTCCTGCATTACTATTTCGGCACCAAGGAAAAGCTCTATGAAGCGGTGCTTGAAAACATTCTTACTACCATCGGAAGCGCCTTGCGGGGACAGCTTCCCCAAGACATTGAGGTTGATGACGTGCGGGGGCTTTTACGGCAGATTATTACGGTGTACATCAACACCTTCCGCGCAAACCCCGATTTCCCCCGCTTCATGATAAGGGAATTCGCCGATGGCGGTGCGCACCTGCCCAGAATTGTCAATTCGTTCATTGCCGGTTTCGGCGACATTCCGCGGCGCATCAATTCGCTCCTGCGCAAAGAGGCCTCGCAGGGTCATATGCGGACGGTTGTCCCCATACACATTGCACTCAATATCGTCGGCATGTGCATTTTTACTTTTATTGCCCGACCGATCCTTGCCATCGTCGATGAACGGACCTCGCTTCATCTCAAATTCGACGACAGGTTTTTCGCCGATCGCATTAATGGCATTGTTACCATGGCGTGCGACGGCATTTTCAAGGAGCAACGGACATGAAAACCGGATGGCTGATGATCTGTCTGCTTGCCGTAAGGTTGGCCATGGCCGGGCCGTTCTCCCTCAAGGAGGCGCAGGCCCAGCTTTTCAAGAACAACCTCGATATCCTGGCCGCCGAGGCGGAACTGCAGAAAGCCGGCGATGAAGTGGCCGAAGCGCGGAGCGCATGGTGGCCGTCGCTTGACGCAAGCGCTTCGTATAATTATCTGACTGAAAAAAGCAAACTTCATCTCCAGCTGGACCCGAATCAGATGTTTTTCGGCAGCCCGGCGGTCACCATCGACAGGGCTATCGGCGCAAACGACAAGGCTGACTTCGGCCTTGACCTTTCGTATCCGTTTTTCACCGGGTTTTCACGGTATTATGCGGTGACGAATAAAAAAGAGGCCGTGGCCGCAAAACAGGCATTGCTTGACGCAACAAAAAACCGCGCCTCGCTCGGTCTCGGGCTCCTCTACCTCCAGTGGGAGCTTTCGTTTAAGCAGGCCGATCTGCGCAAAGCGCTCGTTGAGCAGCTCGATACCTATGCCAAACAGGTCGCAGCCATGCGCGAAGCGGGCACCGCGCTGCGGTCGAAACTGCTTGACGCCCAGGCGCGGCTCCAGGTTGCCAAAGTGGACCTTATCACCGTTAATGACCAGTGCGATTCCCTGCGGCGGGAGCTATTGTCTTTTATCCTGAGCAGAGACCTGTCGATTGTTCCCGATACCGCCGGCTTTGCGATTGATGCGCTGCCGCTTCCGAAATCCATAGAGTTCGCGAGACCGGAGCTTATCGCGCTCGATCATGCTGCCAGGCAGATCGAGGAGCTGCGCAAGGCGCTGCGGTACCGTCACTTCCCGGCGCTTTCCGGTCTGGCAGGCCTCCGCTATGGACGGCCCGGGCTCAACATGGGCATTGACCGTTACATGGGGTATGGCCTCTTCGGCCTGCAGCTCAAATGGAATCTTTTCGACGGGTTCAAAATGCAGGCTCAATCCGCGCAACTTGCGCGCCAGCTTGATTTCATCAGTATCGAGCGTACGCGGCAGACAGAAACCATTGAACGGACTTTTGAGCAGTCAAAGCGGCAGGCGAATAATGCCGCCGAAAGGCTTGCCGCATGCGAGGCGTCGTGCTCTGCAGCCCGGGTCCTGGCCGCGGACCTTAAAAATTCGCTCGCGGCGGGAACCGTAACCGCAGCCGATTATCTGAATGCCCTTGTCAATCAGGCCCAGGCCGGACTGTCGGTCGAGCAGGCGAAAACGGCAAAGAAAATGGCGATACTGAAAATGCTGTTTGCGGCGGGAAAAACAATAAAGTATTAGAAAGAGGTTGCAGTATGAACGAAAAGAAACGGCTCCAAAAAAATTGTATCACCTTTATCACGCTATCGTTGATAGTATTCTCCTGCAACCAAGAGTCTGATAAAGACTTTTTAGGCTCGGCGGTCGTCGAAAGCCGCACGTACCTTGTGGCCACCACGGCACAGGGGTCGATTGTCTCCATGAACAAAGACGAGGGCCAGCAGGTTTTTAAAAACGAGCTCCTGGCCGTGATCGACACGGTTCCCCTGACGCTCCAGAAACAGGAGATCATTTCCGGCATGAGCGAGCTCGCCGCCTCCATCTCTTCGCAGGAGGCGCAGAACAAATCGCTTGCCACCGATGTGGCGGGCGCAGAGCGCGAGTTCGGGCGGGCCGAACAGCTTGCGAAACAGGGCTCGGCCACCGAACAGCTGCGCGACAATCTCGGCACGCAGCTGCAGTCCACGCAGCTCAAGCTCATGGCATCGAAGCACATGATATCTTCGCTGCAGGCCAAAGACCGCGGCCTCATCATAAAGCTCCGTGAAATCGAGGACCTGATCCGGCGCTGCTATGTCCTGGCTCCGGCAAACGGCATCATCTTTACCCGCTACCGGAATCCGGGAGAGGTCGCCGGGCCGGGAAACCCGCTGTTCGAAATGGGTGAATTCGATACGCTCTATGCGGACTTTTTTATTCCTCAGGCGCTGCTCGCCTCAATCAAGTACGGACAGACTGTGCGGATCAGGGTTGACTTCGATGTGCCGCATGTCAAAGGCAAGGAGCGCTTGCTGCCCGCAACGGTCACCTGGATCGGCTCTGAGGCGGAATTTTCGCCGAAAAACATTCAGACCCGCCAGAGCAGGAACGAGCTTGTGTTCCGTGTCAGGGCGACCATACCGAACGTGAACGGCATGCTCAAGCGCGGTTGTCCGGTTGAAGTGTGGCGGTGATTCATGGCTGCGGTCGAAGTTACGGATCTCCATAAAAAATTCGACGGCGTCACCGCGCTCAACGGCGTTTCTTTTTCCGTAAACGAGGGGACGCTGTTTGGCCTTATCGGCGCCGACGGGGCGGGCAAAACCACCCTGCTGCGGATCCTGGTAACGCTCATCAGCGCAGACCGGGGCAGCGCCGTTGTGCTCGGCAACAATGTAGTAACCCACCTTGCGGCCATACGCAGACAGGTGGGCTACATGCCGCAGCGCTTCTCGCTCTACCAGGATCTATCGGTGCGCGAAAACCTGCTCTTTTTCGCAGACGTGTTCGGCGTGGCCGCAACGGAGCGGAACAGCCGCATGGAACGGCTTCTGTCGTTTTCGCGGCTCGGACCGTTCCAGAACCGCCGCGCCGGCCACCTGTCGGGCGGCATGAAGCAGAAACTCGCGCTCTCGTGCGCGCTCATCCATACCCCCCGCCTGCTCATTCTCGACGAACCCACGACCGGCGTTGATCCGGTGTCGCGCAATGAGTTCTGGGAAATTCTCTTTGAGCTCAAGCGCGGGGGTATCACCATTCTGGTCTCCACGCCTTATATGGATGAAGCGCACCTCTGCGACCGTCTGCTTCTGCTGCATAAGGGAGCGTCGATGCGGACAGGTGCGCCGGCAGAGCTGCTTTCAACCTATCCGCTCGCTCTTTATAAAATAACCGGCAGCAGCGGAAGCCTGACCGTGCTGCCGGAGACGCCGCTTCCCCGCGGCGTGGCACTTATGTACCCGGCCGCAGGCGCACTCCATGCGGCAGTTAGGGACACGATCGAGCCGCAGCTGCTGCTTTCGCAGGTCAAATCGTTCGTGCCTGCCGCCGAAGCCATCGAAACGGCTGAGCCGACCATTGAAGACCTTTTCTTTTATCTGCTTTCAGAGAAAGAGGCGGCGTGAACACCACAGAACACAGCAATGGATTCACCATCGAAGCGCGCGATCTCACCAAACGTTTCGGGCGGTTCACCGCAGTCGACCGTATCACCTTTTCGGTCAGGGCAGGCGAGATCTTCGGCTTTTTAGGAGCAAACGGCGCCGGAAAAACAACCGCGATCCGCATGCTCTGCGGCCTGCTCGAACCAACGTCCGGAAGCGGGCGCGTCGCCGGGTTCGATATCATACGCGAGACTTCGCATATCCGTTCGCGCATCGGGTACATGTCCCAGAAGTTCAGCCTCTACACCGATCTTACCGTCAGGGATAACCTGTTCCTTTTCGGCTCGATTTACGGCATGGCGGGCAGAGCGCTGCAATCGCGGACCGACGAAATGGTGCAATTCCTTGACATGAAAGAGCTTCTGCCGCGCGTGACAGGCTCCCTGCCCTGGGGATGGCAGCAGCGGCTTTCGCTCGCGGCCGCCAACCTGCACAAACCGCAGGTGCTGTTTCTGGACGAGCCCACCGGCTCGGTCGATCCCCTGAGCCGCCGCACATTCTGGGCTTTCATCGACACCCTGTCGCGGCAGGGGACTACGATCTTCATCACTACGCACCATATGGACGAGGCCGAGTACTGCCACCGCATCTCGATCATGGTGTCCGGCCGGATCGCGGCCATTGATTCGCCCGCGCGCCTGAAAAAACAGCAGAACGCGGCGTCGCTCCAGGAAGCGTTCATCCGCATTGTGAGTACGCCTGGTGAAAAGGGGGCTGCATGATCAGGCGGATGATTGCCATTGCGGCCAAGGAGTTCCGCCATATTACGCGGGACTGGCAGACGCTCATGGTGGTCCTTATCCTGCCCCTTCTCATGATGTTCCTGTTCGGCTACGCGCTCACCATGGACCTTATCGAAGTGCCCGTGCTCATCGAAGACCCGGTCCCGGGCGAGGAGAGCAGCCGCATTGCCGCTTCGATCGATGCCACGACCATGTTCCGCATCGCGGGCAATGTGACGGTCGCCTCCGACGCAGAGGATATTTTCAAGCGGTATCATGTCAAGGCCATTTTCCGGTTCCCGCCGCACTTTTCAAGAGACCTCCGGCGCAGCGGACACGGCGGCGCGCCGGTGCAGGTACTGATTGACGGGTCTGACCCCAACGTGGGAACCATTCTGCGCAACGCCGTGGAGCCGCTGGTGCTCAAGGCGACGCTCGATGTCATGCACATCAGGCAGCCGGCCATCGTGACCGTAGACCACCGGGTACTTTACAATCAAGAACAGAGGAGCGCCCTCTATTTCGTGCCGGGCCTCATGGCGATCATTCTGCTCATGATCTCCGCGCTCCTCACCTCCCTCGCCATTACGCGCGAAAAGGAGCTCGGCACGCTCGAACAGCTCCTCGTATCGCCCCTGCGCAGGAGCGAGATCGTGGTGGGGAAAATACTGCCCTATATCGTACTGGCGGCAATAGACGGCACGCTCATCCTGCTCGTCGGCTACGCCCTGTTCGGCGTACGGGTGGCCGGCAGCATTCTCTTTCTCGCGGCCGCGAGCGTAGTATACATTTTCACGTCGCTCGCCATCGGGCTCCTTGTCTCCACGGTCGCGAAAAAACAGCAACAGGCCATGCTCATCGTTCTGCCGGCGACCCTGCTGCCCACCATCATTCTTTCGGGCTTCATCTTTCCGCTGGCAAGTTTCCCGCTGGCGCTGCGCTGCATCAGCGCCATGGTTCCGGCAACCTACTTTCTGCAGATCATCCGTGGCGTGATCCTGAAAGGCGTGGGGCTGGCCGAGCTGTGGCAGCCGCTCGCTGTGCTCGGCGGCATGGGACTGTTTCTTGTCGCCGTGTCCGTGAAAAAGTTCAAGGTGCGACTATGAACCTCGTCCGGCTCATGATCTGGAAAGAGTTCGCCCATATCAGGGCAGACCCGTTCTCGGTCAGGCTCATGGTCTTTCCGGTATTCGTCATGCTGTTCGTACTGGGCTATGCGCTCACGACCGAAGTGAAGAACATCGACGTGGCCGTGGTAGACCTGAGTGCGACGCCCGAAAGCCGGTCGCTTGCCGAAACGATCCGTGGCAACCGTCTCTTCCGGTGGAAGGCCGCGTCAGCAACCGGGGATGAGGCGAGAGCACGTCTTGACAAAGGTGATATCAGGGCGGCACTGGTCATCCCTGTAGCCTTCGCGCGCGACCTGAAAACGGCCGAAGGCGCTCATGTCCAGCTCCTCGTTGACGGTCAGGACGCCAATTCGGCGAACGTTTCGCGCGGGTATCTAAGCGCGATCATAGGAACGTGGGCCATGCAGCGGTTCGCACGCGACCTCGAGGCGCGGGGCGTGCGCCTCGAATCGCTGATCCCGGTCACGGTCTCGCCGGTCATTCTTTTCAATCCACTGCTCAAATCGACCTGGTACATGGTGTCGGCGCTCGTTGTCCTGCTCGTCACCATTATCACCGGACTGTTAAGCGGCCTGTCTATTGTACGGGAGAAGGAGTCAGGAACGCTCGAACAGCTCATGGTGACGCCCGTGGAGCCGCACCACCTGATTATCGGCAAGACGGTGCCCTACCTCATGATCGGCGTTGCAGAGATCTGCGTCTTTCTCGTGCTTGCCGTTCTCTGGTTCCGGATACCGTTCCGGGGGAATTTTTTTGATCTGCTCCTGTTCGGTATCGTTTATATGATGTCGT
>CAISVC010000235.1 GCA_903888815.1 uncultured Fibrobacterota bacterium | reverse complement strand
GCTTTCTGCATGATAATTTTTCCGGTGATGCGTTCCTCCACGCCGGCAAGCGATAAAAGGAACTCGCTCTGTTTATTGAATTTTTTCGCGGCAAGGAGCGCTATGTCGCCGGGCCGCTCGCTGAATACCTTAATGCCGATTCTTGCTTTGTTCTGAAGGCTTCCTCCGGTCACTTCATCATAGAGTTCCTTATAGACTTTTTTGCATAAAGGGCATAACGCGGAGACATACAGCAACAGCGTGACCGGTGCGTCCGGGGAACCAACAAATGCCACTTCACGTACATCGATTGTATGCACAACGGTATCAGCAAAACCTGCGTACCGTTCTGCAAGTGCCGCAACTCTGCTGGAACAAGGCTTTTCGCTCTGTATGCTGTCGATCCAGAACGAGAATTTTTTCAGATGTTGTGCAATTGCACAAGCCGGATGATTCTTACTGCATGAAGCGAGCGTTGAATAGCAGCAGTCAGTTATATAAAAACTGTCTAACCCGGTGCATCGCTCCCGCTCTCCCGCAAAGCTGGAAATAATCGTTACAATTGACAGCAGTATCGACGGCCGCATCCGGGTAATAAGGAGATTCATTTCCTTTCCTCACCAAACTATGAGGAATAAACTCCAACCACCTGGCCTACTATTGTGTCCCATGAAAAGGTGGTTTCAGCGGCCTTGCGGCCGTTCGCGCCCATCCAGCGGCCGTGCTCAAAATTACTGAAAAGCGTTCCGATGCCCCATGCAATAGAATCTGGATTAGGCCAGATCTTATAACCGGTCACATCATGCCAGATCAGTTCCGAAGGCCCGCCGTTTACAGTTCCGATCACCGGTTTACCGGCAGCCCATCCTTCGAGCACCACGATACCGAACGGTTCGTTGCGGCTCGGAACAACCACGCAATCGACAGATTTGTAAATATCAATAATCTCCTGGCGCGGGAATACTCCGTAAAAACGGCAGGCATGGGCTACTCCCAGCTGCCGGGCACGGTGTTCCACATGGCCGCGCATGTCGCCGTCGCCGGTCAGGATGAATTTCGCCGACGGATGGAACTTAAGCACTTGCGGAATCGCCTCCACAAGCAGGTCTGGACCTTTCTGCGAGGTCATGCGGCCGACAAACAGGGCGGTCGGATCCAGAGGCCCGATACCGTAGCGCGCTTTGACGCTGCCCGGGTCCAGAAAGCCGTTAAACGGCTCATATGAAATACCGTTGTATATGACGTTTGCTTTTCCTGCAGGAACATTGTAGATCCATTGAATCTCACCCTTGAGCGCGTTGGAAACCGTAATCACCCGGTCAGCGCAAAAGGTACCGTGCCGCTCATGATCCATGATACGCTGTGACCGGCCTCCGTAAAAATTATTGCCGTTGCGGCCGTATTCGGTGGAGTGCATGGTAAGTATCCCTTTGCGGCCTCTCCCCTGTTTAATCCATATCATGGCGTTTGAGGTCATCCAGTCGTGCGCGTGAACGACGTCGAAATGGGCGCCCATATAGTCTTCTGTTTTGAATACTGAAGTGACAAACGCCCTGCACATGTTATTGACATCTTCCACAAAATCGCCTGATCCGGCGTAAGGTACCCGGTGATAATGCACCCCATGGATCACATCGTATTGCCAGTCACCCTGACAGCGCATGCGGGTAAACACATGCACTTCATGACCTTTACGCTGCAGCGCCGCGGCGAGTTCGGTAACGTGCACCGCTACTCCGCCAACGGCGATCGAATGGAGCGATTCCCATGCAAGATGAGCGATTCTCATTGGGTTCCTTTGCGGCAAAAATTACGGTAATCTTTAAATTCTATGATACTGATCGAGTCCAGTCAAGAACAGCTGAACGTTAGCTGAAATCATGCTCGAGAATATCTTCCGCACGCCGGCAGATCTCTTTTCCATACTCCACCCACACTCCCTGTCCCCAGTATCGGTAACAGCTGGTCTGAGACATTAACAGATGAAACAACGCGCTGCGGTATCGTTGCTCGTCCGTCTGCATTTTTGGTGCAATGATCTTCTGGTAAAACAGCGAGCTGACTCTATCCATTGGCCCAAGCACCGAATCATAGCCACGCACCCATGAAATATTATTTGTCCAGCTGCCGCCCTCCATATGGAAACGGCCGTCCTCTTTTTCAAGCTGTTCGATCGTCCGCGCCAGTTTATCCGGACCTTCGCCCGGTTTCATGCGTTCCCAGATGCGCTTCTGCATGATCGGCTGCAGTAACGGGAAATCCCGCTCCTTTATACCGAGCGCAAACAGATGCTCAAGATATTCAGTAACGTTCATAAACGGAGTTTCGCTGCCAGTGCATTCGCGTACGGCCTCAAAGTATTTCGGAGGAAATTCGTTCATCATAACGCCGCCGTTTTCGCCGTCGGCAATCTGCGTCACGAGCGGCGGGACAGACAGTCCGGCCAATTCCCAGCGTGAAAGCCCCTTGGCTTCGTAATACGGCTGCATCTGTGCCACGAGCTTGGTATCGCTTCCCTGGGTTTTAATAATCGCCAGTATCGAGACACTCTCGCCTTTTGAGTTCGTGCAGACAAGCCGGTGCGGGATATGCTTCTTTTCGGGTCCCCAGCCGTTTTCCGGCCTTTCGACAGAGTGCTCCTGCACCAGCAGCCATTGGAACCCGCACTCCCGAAGCGTTTTAATATATTCGTGCGCCAGATCGGGGTGGTTAGGCAACGCCATTTCTGCAGGAGAAAAGCCGCGGACCCGTTCAAGCGCATCAAATCCGAAAATGGAGGCAAAGTGGTGCTGCCAGCACTTCACATGAAGGCGATAATCCTGCACCGGTGTGGAAGGCGCGACTGCATGTCCCCACGGGCAGCCCAGCCATTCCACGCAATGGCGGTACGCCTTGTCGCAGGTAATGCGCTTGAGATTGTCAAACACGTCGTTAAGCCCCATTGCCCGCAGGCCGTGCAGAAGCGTTCCTGAATAGTCAAGCATTACACGCGGTTCCCCGCCTTCATCGGCGAGCTGGGGAATAAACTCACCCATGCGTTTGTAGCACCAGTGAAAGACCGGCGCATTATGGTTATCGCCGATCCCCTGATTATCCATCATATTTTTCAGATTGCTTATAATGCTTGCAGTGCGGAGATCGCCTCCTCCTGCAGGGATGAGTGGCTGGTGCATATGCAATGCAACGGCAACTGCACTTCGTATGGTTCTGAAATCAATCCTGCTCTCAGGTTTGAAGATTTCCTTTTTCGCTCCGTTTTTCATCGCTTTTTCGACAAGCAGTTCTGATCCAGAAATGTTCGGGACTCCGTCTATGTATTCAGGAATAGAAGCGTGCATATATAACTCTGTTTTTACCTTTTGTGTTGACTTTTTTTTAAAAGAAGCTGTTATTATTCCTCGGGACGAAGAAGCGGAAACAGCACCACATCGCGAAGCGTTGAAGCATTTGTAAGCAGCGCAACCACGCGGTCTATTCCCATACCCCAGCCTGAAATAGGCGGCATACCGTATTCCATGCATTGCACGAATTCGTCATCAACCTCCATGGTCTCGGTATCGCCCTTTGCGCGCGCCTCAGCCTGTTCTCTGAAACGTCCGGCCTGATCAACCGGGTCGACAAGCTCGGAATACGCATTGACGACCTCCCAGCCGTTAACCACCAGCTGGAACCGGTCAACAACAAGATCATTGCTGTCGTTTTTACGCGCAAGCGGTGATAGATCGAGGGGATGGTGTGTTATGAAAACGGGGTTTAGTAACTTCGGCCTTGACACTTTTTTATACAGCAGATCGATAAGCGTTCCCCGTCCGGCTTTTTTCACCTCAATGTCGGTTTCAAACCTGATCCCCCGCCGGTCGATTTCCTGCAACAGGTCTTCCCGGCTGGCAAAAGAG